>NZ_JAHGAN010000024.1:0-22839 GCF_030248625.1 Vibrio sp. D420a
TAGGAAAATGCCCGAGTTTGAAAGGAAAGTGCTCGATTCATTGCGAGAACCGCTGGAATCTGGAGAGATCATCATCTCACGGGCTGCGGGCAAAACGCGTTTTCCTGCTCGTTTCCAATTGGTCGGTGCGCTAAACCCAAGCCCAACGGGCTACTATGAGGGCAATCAAGCGCGTGCGAATCCACAGATTATTTTGCGTTATTTGAATAGGCTGTCTGGACCGCTATTAGATCGCTTCGATATGTCATTGGAGATCCCTCTACTTCCCAAAGGTATGCTCGCTGAGGGGGGCGATCGGGGTGAGGGGACACAGGTCGTTAAGCAGCGTGTGGTGGATGCAAGGTCGACCATGGTCGAGCGAGGGGGAAAGCCTAATGCACTGCTGACCAGCCGTGAAATTGAAAAGCACTGCCCACTCGATAAGCAAGATGCTCAATTCTTGGAGACGGCGCTGCATCGGCTTGGATTATCAATTCGTGCTTATCATCGCATCATCAAGGTTGCCCGCACCATTGCTGACCTTGAGGGGAGCGAACAGATTCACAAGAAGCATCTTTCGGAGGCGTTGGGGTATCGAGCTATGGACAGGTTGTTGAAGCAGTTGACGGCACAGGCGGTATAGCCAACAAAGCGGCTATACCGATGCGCTTGGATTAGAACTTGTAGTTCATACCAACTGAAACGATGTATTGAGACTCATCGTAGAAGGTGATGTTGGAATCACTGGTGCCGTAGCCTGCCAATGAAATGAATGACCAGTTATCCCAGTTCATGAACTTTTCATATTCATACGCGGCAAACAGATTGATGTTGTCATCACTGCGAACCGTGTTGTTGAACAAAGAGTTGCCAGCATCGTAATCTCGCTGACTATAACCTGCGGTTAGTGCGTATTGGTGACGGCCCGCAGCACCAAACAAACTAACCTCAGCACCGATTTGGTCATAAGATTCAGCACTGCCATCAGCATCGCGAGATTGATAGATTATCGATGGTACTAGCATCATGCTGCGGCTCAGAGGCTGTCGATATTGGCCTTTCAAGTAGAAAGTATCCGCATCACGCTTTAGCTCGTCAGGCACATTATCTTGTTCAACATCTTTGGTGGCGTAGGCCATATCCAGTGAGAATGGTGAACCTGCGATACTGCTCAGTTTTAAACGAAAGGCGTTCCCCTTCTCGTCAGTTTTTGAACGAGGACCTGTTGTGTCATACGGGTCAGCCCAAGTCTCGCCGGACATAATGGTTGGTAGGATTGAAGCATCAATCACCATTCCTGATTGCAGCTGATACTTGTAGCCAACTTCAAGTACTACAGTACCTGTTGCGATATCGTCACGAGCGGTACCCGTATAAACCTGGTGATTTAAGCGCTCACCAAAGGTGTAAGCTATGCTGCCCAGTGGAGCGACTAAGAAAGAGCTTTCTGAAGACGCTTTTTGGTCAGTCGACGTGATGGTGCTATCGCCGTCGGTATTGAAGTTTGAAGTAGACGAGGTGACCCCAGCATTCAGGGAGATTTCACCGCTGATGCCTTGCTCATCGGCAAGCTTGGCAAAGGCAGGGGTAGCTGCAATGCTCAAAGCTAAAAACGTGATTTTTAATTTCATTCGCGGGGCTCCTTGCCCAACCTGTTAGTGATTAGTGAAAAACTATAGATAGTCCAAATACTAAAAGGTTCCTGATTAATTTTTTATCAATGATGCTTTTTGAGCATAGCAAAGAAAAAGGAAGCCGAAGCTCCCTTTTTTCAATGAGTTATTTCTTCAATAAGAAATTAACCAGTGCAAAATATTCATCAAGAGAGTTGATACCTTGCGCATCGACTAGGTAACGGTTATTAACCACAACCGCTGGAACGCCTGAAAGACCGCTGTCTTTGAATGCTTTATCGAAGCGACGCACCATAGAGTCAACCGCGAAGCCTTTGTATGCTGCATCGAACTTCTTCGCATCAACACCTTCATCTAGGAAGATTTGACGTAGCTCTTCTTCGTCGCGAGGCGCTTTGTTCATGTTGTGGATGCGGTTAAACATTACAGGCACCATCTTATCTTCTACTTTTAGCGCGATCATGGTCGCGTATGCCTTGCTCATAGGCTTACCCATAGCGCCACCCATGAAAGATACATGGTTTTTCTGAAGCTTAACGCCCTCAGGAAGTTGTTTTTTTAGCTGCTGAATGATTGGTTCAAAGCTATTACAGTGTGGGCAGTAGAATGAGAAAAACTCAGTAACAACTGGCTTTTTAGAAGGCTCTAGGTCTAGAACCTTATAGTGCTCACCTTCGTTAAATTGCGCTGCGTGAGCCGATAAGCTCAGCATAACCAATGAGAAAAATGCGAATAGCTTTTTCATTTATTCAATCTCCATTATGTTTGAATTTTTTGTTTGCTATCAGTGTTGCCTTACCACTGAGGCATTAACGAAAGTGGTGGCTCCTGTAGGGTAGCAATCTGCTCTTTACAAGCAAGTACTTGTTGCTCCCAGTATTTCGGGTCATTAAACCATGGAAATGCAATTGGGAAAGCAGGGTCTTGCCATCGCTTTGCTAACCATGCCATGTAATGCACCATACGTAGACCGCGCAGTGGCTCAATTAGTTTCAATTCTGCACTGTTAAAGTCACAAAACTCTTGATAAGCCTCCAATAAAATATCGAGCTGCATCAGTTTATCTTGGCGTTCGCCGTTGAGTAGCATCCACAGGTCTTGGATAGCAGGGCCATTGCGCGCATCATCAAGGTCGACAAACATCGGCCCGTCACGCCACAAAATGTTGCCTGGGTGGCAATCGCCATGCAGGCGAATAATTTTACTTGAGTCAGACCACTGCTCTTCTAGTGCATTGATCAACATATCAAGATCATTGAAGAATGCCGATTCGATGTGTGCAGGGATAAAGCGTGAATTCTCAAGGATTTTGCGTGGTTGATGCAGATACTCGTCGAGACTAATAGTCGGACGGTACTGAAATAGCTTTTCCGAGCTTGCTTTATGAATGCGTCCGAGAAAGCGACCGACGCCTTCCAACTGATCGAGATTATCCACTTCGTACTGACGCCCGCCAACACTATCAAATAGCGCAAAGAGATAGCCTTGATACTCATGTAGGGTTTGACCGTTGATCTTAATCGGTGGTGCAACCGGAATCTCTTGTTCAATCAAGTCGAGTGCGAAATCATGCTCTTCTTGGATCTGTTCTTTAGTCCAGCGTTGTGGGCGATAGAACTTCACAACGTAGCGCTTGCGATCTTCATCGCTAAATTGATAGACGCGGTTCTCGTAGCTATTGAGCGCCAATAGGCCTGACTCGGCACGAACCCCAATGCTTTCTAGGGCGTACCACATGAAGTCAGGCGTCAGGTTGTCAAAGTTAAAAGCTTGTTCAGTCATAAAAATAAAAAAGGCTCATTACTGAGCCTTTTTCCATTGATTGGTTGAAATACCGAGTGGTAATCCACTAGATATTAGAGCTTTTTGATAAAGCGGCTTTCAACTTCCATCGTAAACTCTTCATTATCCGAGAGTATAAACTGAATCGTCGAAACTGGTGAGCTGAGTTTTTCGGGATCGGCCCCCAAGCTGATCGGCAGGTTAAGTACTTCACCTGGATCTACAGCAACGGTCTGCTTACCGTACCAGATCGCTTCTGGTAGTCCGTTGACGCTTAAATCATACTCTTGAACCTGTTGGGTTTTGTTGATGATTTTGAGTGTGTAGGTGTTCTCAACAAAGCCTTGAGTGTTGATTCTGAACAGTTGGTTTCGGTCTCGAAGCACGGTTAAACCTGCTGGGTCGACACTCGCCACCTGCACAAAGAACAAACCAATCATCAGCAGCAGCACGCCACCATAACCCAGTAGCTTAGGTCGCATGACCTTAGTGTTGTGACCTTCTAGACGGTGTTCAGTGGTGTAGTTGATTAGGCCTTTCTCGTAGCCCATGCGATCCATGGTTTGGTCACAGGCATCGATACAAGCGCCACAGTTAATACACTCATATTGCAGGCCATCACGGATATCAATACCCGTCGGACACACCTGCACACATAAATTACAGTCGATACAGTCACCCAAGCCCAGTGCTTTAGGATCGGCTTTGCGCGAACGAGGGCCACGGCTTTCACCACGCTCTGTGTCGTAGCCAACAATAAAGGTGTCTTTATCAAACATCGCAGATTGGAAACGTGCATATGGACACATGTGTAGACACACGATTGAACGCATCCAACCCGCATTAGCGTAGGTACAGCCAGCGAAGAACAGAACCCAAAATACCGGCCAAAACGAGGCGTCGAAGGTAAAGAAACCAACCACCAGCTCTTTTACTGGAATAAAGTAGCCAACGAAGGTGAGACCTGTTGCTAAGGCGATTGCCCACCATGCAATGTGCTTAATGGTTTTACGTAGCATCAGGTTCGGTGTCAGTTTGCCCGAATCTTGCTTTTTACGCTTGTTCGCTGAACCTTCAAGTTTCTCTTCAAACCAGATGTACATAAAGGTCCAAACGGTTTGTGGACATAGGTAACCACACCAAACACGGCCTAAAAAGGTGGTAATAAAGAAAAGGCCAAAGGCTGCGATCATGAACAAGATCGCCAACAGGGTCAGATCTTGAGGGTAAAGCGTGGTGCCAAAGAAATTAAACTGCTGATTACCAATATCGAGCAATATTGCTTGTCGCTCTCCAAACGGTATCCACGGGATTAACGCGAACAGTAGCAGTAGGAACCAGCCACCGTAGCGGCGCAGCTGTTGGAACTTACCCTTGCTTTCACGCACGTAGATGCGGTTATTGGGGTTAAATCGATCTCCATTACCTTTATGTGTCTTGGGATTAAAGGTTTTAGGAGTCACATCTTTGATATCGATTTTATCCTGACTCATGGACTATCCTTTTGATGGTATAGGTACCCTTTCTTGGTGTGGGCACTTTATGACATTGCTTTTAAGTAACTCTGCGGGAGAATCTTGCATACCGTAGCTTTGGTATATCACTGGACCCTATACACGCTACTCTTATTTTAGAAGATTCTTATGGGAGGCGATTATAGCGACAATACTGTTCTCATTTCTTTAACGCTATCAACCTTTAGCAACAAAACTCATAACAGTTGTGACGAAAAAATAGCGAACAGAAACAAAAAAGCGACCGAATGGTCGCCTTTAAACTAGTTGAGCTGAAACTGAGTAGGATTAGATGATGCCGCGTGCTTTTAGAATAGCGGTCTTGAAATCGTCTTCTTGGTCTTTTTTTAGACCTGGGATCATCTCGTCTTTCTGGCTGTTACGCATTTTCAGGTGGTAGATCAGTACGTCATCGGTGAGCTCTTCAAGTTTACCTTCGTAGCCTGCCTCTTTAGATAGCTTAAGGATGAACTCAAGCAGGTTTAGCTCTTGGTCTTTCTGCCACTCAGGCTCCATTAGCTCGATCAGCTCTTCAATGCGATGGCATTTCATTTCTATTCTCCACAAATTTTATAATGATTTGCAGTAAAGGTATCAAATCGGATACGGAATACCAATCCAACAGGCAAGAAAAAAGCGCAGTAAAAACTGCGCTTTTTGTTATGCGGCTTTAATTACTTTTGCAGAGCTAGACGTAAGCAGAGCAGTCTTCTCGACAAGAGTCATTGTTGGAGCCACGTTCTTTGCCGTTGGAGCAGCAACAAAGCCACTACGACGACGCATCGCACTACGGTTGGTGTGCGAAAACCTGACAGCTGTTGGTCGCATTGAGTTACCTAACGGTCAGGCATATCCATTGCCAATTTAATGGCCTGACCCAAAATGAGCTGCGCTTTAATTGCTTAAAGTTAGGCTCGTCTGGCTTTCGCCAATCCAATCATGAATCAGGATAATGATATGCGTGCATATCAATAACAGATTATCATCATCTGGTTGAACGATCGATGCTTGTTGGAAAAATTGCCGCCAATAACGGCTAAAATTGTGTGAGCAGTATATTTGAGTTTGAACCTCTTTCAGGCTTAAGATGGTGCTTTAAAGGAGGTGCATATGTCGTTCTTAAAGAAAACGCTAGCAAGTTTTGGTATCGGATCGGCGAAGGTAGATTCGGTACTCCAACAAGAAGTGCTTTACCCTGGCCGTAAAGCCAACATTATTGTGCACGTTTACGGTGGCTCCCAACCTCAAGAGATCGATAACATCGACCTCAATCTGTGCTGTCGTTACATCAAGGAAGTTCCAGTTAACCCCGATAAACAAGATCGAGGTCAGACGCGTCGCGTCCATCAAACGTATTCATTGGCGAAGTGGAGCTTGCCTTATGCTTTTACCATTGAGCCAGGTGAAACTCGCGACTTTGAGTGTGAGTTTGATGTGCCACTCAACACGCCAGTGACCATTGGTGATGCGAAAGTGTGGCTGGAAACCGGTTTAGACATCGCGATGGCTATCGATCCATCTGATAAAGATGTACTCACGGTACGTCCTGATGAGTTGCTTGATGGCATCTTTAATGAGCTTGAGGCACAAGGGTTACGCATTCGACAAGTCGAGTGTGAAGCGGTGGATGGCTTTGAGTTACCGTTTGTTCAAGAGTTCGAGTTTGTACCAACGACAGGGCCTTACCATGGCCGTTGGCGTGAGCTGGAAGTGGTAGCACACCGCGATGAGCAAGAGCTGAAAATGTGGTTTGAGATTGACCGCAACCGCGATGGTGCTAAAGGCATGTTAGCGAGCCTGCTTGGTGTCGGTAAGCTCAAACGCCAGCTAAGCATCCCTCTTGATACCTCGCCACAACAGGCGGGTGAGATGGTGATTGAGTATTTGGAGAGCGTCTCTTAGTCTCTCAATCCGGCGATAATACGGTCGATAAAAATTTAAGCTTACACGTGTAAGCTTAATGTGCAATACTAGAGTAAATGTTCGATTACTCTAGTAGGGTTCCCATGTCTGAAGCCAAAGTTAGTGAATACAGTGAAATAGAAGAGAGAGCCAATGCGATCACACACGGCCTTGGGGTGGTGTTGGGTATTGTTGGTTTAATTTTATTGCTCATCAAAGCCAATCAGTTCGACGCTGACTCACTGACCGTAGCGAGCATGGCAGCCTACGGCAGTAGTATTATCTTACTGTTTCTTGCTTCAACCCTATATCATTCAATCACCACCGCGAAAACTAAGCGCTTGCTAAAAACCCTCGATCACTGCGCGATCTATTTGCTGATAGCAGGCAGCTATACTCCCTTCTTACTAGTCAGTTTAAGAACTCCGCTGGCCTTTGGCTTAATGGGCGTAATATGGGCGATAGCCTTAGTCGGAATCGTGATGAAGATTGCCTTTGTGTATCGCTTTAAGCGCTTGTCGTTAGTCACGTACCTGGCAATGGGATGGTTGTCGCTGATAGTGATTTATCAACTAGCAAAGAGTGTGGAGTTGGGAGGTTTGATCCTGCTGGCTGTTGGCGGAATCATCTACTCTTTAGGGGTGATTTTCTATGTCGCTAAACGCATCCCATACAACCATGCCATTTGGCATCTATTTGTACTGGCAGGATGCGCCTGTCATTTCTTTGCGATCTATCTATACGTTACGCCAGTTTAGCGAGCCAGAACCTCCATTACTTCTGCTTGAAGTTGGTATTGGTCCTGTTTATCTACTGCTAGCTTAATCGATTTGCCTTCGGCACTGCTTTGTGGACGAAGGTAAGTTTCGGCCATACGCTTAATCGACTTCCAAGTATCTACTTGTTGCTCTGCCAACAGTTCTCCCTCTGTCGAGAACACTTTAACCTTCAGTGAAACAAAGATGATTGGCTGAGTACCTTGGTTAGTGATCGCTGTTGGAATGACGAGTTCACCATCTTGATAGCTTGCTGTGCCCAATAGGATATCGACCCCAGACTTAGACAGTTGCAGGCTTGGTTTAGTATCGTTGAGCTTAATCGTAGTACCAGTAACGGCGGTCGCAACAGGAATCGCCGCGATGCTTGGCTTCGCAGATGTACCCGAAGTCGTGACTTCAGATTCAACTTTGGTCGTCACATACTCCCATGTAAAGTCATCTTTAAGATTCACCTGTTTACCATCGGGTAGGGTGATCAGTTGATCGGCAAATGCAGTGCCGCTGAGTAGTGCGCTAGCCATTAATAGGTAAGATCGCATAGTGTTTTCCTTTTTAATGCTCAATTAACGACGCCAGAAAGCTGGGAAGAACAGTACCAACAGGGTTAGAATTTCCAATCTTCCCATCAGCATGCCAAAGCTTAGCAGCCATTTAGCGGCATCAGGCAGAGGTGCAAAGTTTCCAGTTGGACCAATCACGCTGCCCATGCCTGGGCCAACGTTGGCAACCGCAGTGATCGCGCCAGAAATGCTGGTGATGGGATCGAGCCCCATCGCACTCAATCCGCCGGCAATTAAGATAATAGTAATAAAGAACATCAAACCAAAAGCCACCAAAGAACGTACGATATCGTCGTTAACTGGGCGTTGGTTGTAGCGTTGAACAAACACACCGGAAGGGTGGATCAGCTTCATCATCTGTTTGTGTAGTAGCGTCATCGCGATCTGGAAACGGAAGATTTTGATACCACCAGAGGTCGACCCGGAACAAGCCCCTGCCATCATCAAGAAGGCAAACAGAGTCGTTGGTAGAGCGCCCCACGCAGTGAAGTCTTCCAAACCAAAACCTGTAGTCGTAACCACTGAGACGATATTGAACATCGACACGCGTAGTGCATCCATCATGGTGTATCCATCACGAATAACTAACCACATTGAAATCACAACACTCGAAGCAAGAAACAGGTAAGTAAAACCTCGAACCTGAGCATCTTTGTAGAGTGGGGCTAGCTTGCGTCCACGTAAAGCACTGACAAACAGCAGGAAAGGCAAGCCGCCTAGGAACATGAATAGGGTACCAACCCAGTGCGCACTGTTTGAGAAGTGGTTCATCGAGCCGTCAGAGGTCGAGTAACCACCTGTCGAGAGCGTGGTAAAGGCGTGATTAATGGCATCAAACATGCCCATGCCAGCGAAGAGGTAGCTGATAAAGCACAGTCCTGTAAGAACTAGATAGACCGCCACAATGTTCTTGGCCACGGTTTTCGCTCGTGGGCTACTTTTATCTGACCAATCTGAAGATTCAGTCTGGAACAGACGCATACCACCGACGTTGAGCATTGGTAGTACTGCTACTGCCATTACGATGAAGCCTACGCCACCAAGCCATTGCAATATAGATCGCCACAGCAAGATACTTGGTGCCATATTATCCAGCCCACTCAGTACTGTTGAGCCAGTAGTGGTAATCCCCGACATGGTCTCAAAGTAGGCATCGGTAAAGCTAATATGGTTGATGAACACAAACGGCAGTGCGGCAAATGCACTGGCGATTGTCCACACCAATGAGGTGATGAGGAACATGTCCCGCACGCCAAGCCTGAAGTGAGCAGTGCGACCAAGACTCAGGCAGATAAAGGCGATAACATGGGTGATCACCACCGATTGACCAAACTCTAGAAAGCCACCTGTCCCTGTAAAAAAAGCAACCAGAGTCGGTACATACATAAACAGGGCAAGTTTTGACAGTACTAGCCCAATAACCAACAGAATGGGGCGTAAATTAACCATGATGTTTTACAGGTGCGCGCTTACAAGAAGAACGGACTCGGTTGGAATAGCGATTCGACGTCTGGAACGTATTTCTTATCAACCAAGAACATCACCACGTGGTCATCCTGCTCAATCACAGTTCTATCATGGGCAATCAGTACTTCTTCACCACGAACAATTGCACCAATAGTGGTGCCCGGTGGCAGTTTAATATCACCAATGGCTCTGCCCACAACCTTAGAGGTGGTTTCATCACCGTGGGCGATCGCTTCAATCGCTTCCGCAGCACCGCGTCGTAGAGACGATACGTTGACGATATCGGCACGGCGCACGTGAGTCAGTAGTGCAGAAATGGTCGCTTGTTGTGGCGATATCGCAATATCAATCACACCACCTTGCACGAGATCGACATAGGCACCACGTTGGATCAGTACCATAACCTTCTTAGCGCCCATGCGCTTGGCTAGCATTGCTGACATGATGTTGGTTTCATCTTCATTGGTCAGTGCGATGAATACGTCTACTTGGTCGATGTTCTCTTCGGTCAGCAGCTCTTGGTCAGCAGCGTCACCACAGAATACGATGGTGTTCTCAAGCTCTTCAGAGAGTTTTTCAGCACGAGTGTAGCTGCGCTCAATTAGTTTGATGCTGTAGCTCTGTTCGAGGCGTTTGGCTAAGCTGGCTCCTATGTTACCACCACCGACAATCATCACGCGGCGGTAAGGCTTCTCAAGGCGTTGCAGTTCACTCATGACCGAGCGGATGTGGTTACTTGCCGCGACGAAGAACACTTCATCATCGGCTTCAATGATGGTGGTACCTTGAGGTCGAATTGGACGCCCTTGACGGAAAATAGCGGCTACACGAGTATCGATGTGAGGCATGTGCTCACGTAGAGCCGATAGTGCATTACCTACAAGAGGACCGCCGTAGTAGGCTTTTACTGCCACTAGGCTTACCTTTTGCTCGGCAAAACTTACCACTTGTAGTGCGCCTGGGTATTGGATTAGACGTTCAATGTAGCTGGTCACCAGCTCTTCTGGGGCAATAAGGTGATCAACCGGAATCGCACCAGATTTAAATAGGGCTTCTTTCTCTTCCAAGTATTCTGGAGAGCGAATTCGCGCAATTCGGTTAGGTGTATTAAATAGAGAAAAGGCGACCTGACACGCGGCCATGTTGGTTTCATCCATATTGGTTACCGCAACCAACATGTCTGCATCTTGAGCACCGGCTTCACGCAGGGTATTAGGGTGACTGGCGTAGCCATTGACTACCCTAAGGTCGTATTTGTCTTGAAGTTCACGCAGTCGGTCACCATCGCGGTCGACAATCGTGATGTCATTGTTTTCACCTACTAAGTTCTCAGCAAGGGTGCCGCCTACTTGTCCTGCACCTAGGATAATGATCTTCATAGCCTTTCTCTTATTATTTGTTATCTAACGCCTTGGTGGTTATACACCACAACGAAACAGCGGCTAAGAACCTCTTCTTAGCCGCTGCATAATTACGCTTGTTTTACTAACACTGCGTAGTAGAAACCATCCATATCTTCCTCACCAGGTAGAATTTGACGACCTGGTTGTTCGATATCGGAGCCGACAAGAGTTGCGTCGGTTGTGCGTTCAAGGAACGCTTTCACTTGGAGTACGTTCTCTTGTGGTGTGATAGAACAGGTTGCATACACCATAGTGCCACCTGCTTTCAGTTGCCCCCACATCGCGTCCATAATTTCACTTTGCAGTTCCGCTAGAGCCTCAATGTCAGAAGCTCGGCGCAGCCACTTGATATCAGGGTGGCGACGAATAACGCCAGTTGCTGAACATGGTGCATCAAGTAGGATACGGTCAAATTGAGCACCACTCCACCACTCTTGTGGGTAGCGTGCATCACCACAGATTACGTCAGCACGTAATTGAAGGCGCTCTAGGTTGTCGTAAACGCGGTCTAGGCGTTTAGCATCAGCATCGATCGCAACCACTTCAGTATCGTTAGTGTGCTCAAGGATGTGCGCGGTTTTACCACCTGGTGCAGCACAGCAGTCGAGGATTAGCTCACCGTCTTTTGGCGTTAGGTAATCAACCGACAATTGCGCAGCGGCATCTTGTACCGATACCCAACCCTTATCAAAGCCTGGTAGCAGAGTAACATCGCAAGGTGCAGATAATTTTATGGCATCTGCTGCTTGTGAGTGCAGGGTGTATTTAATGTTTTCGTTTTTAAGTAGCTCGGCATATTCATCACGAGTGTGGTGCTGACGGTTTACACGTAGCCACATTGGAGCCTTGCTGTTGTTCGCTTCTACAAGTTGCTCCCACTGATCTGGGTAGCTCTCTTGCAACATTTTTAGGATCCAGCTTGGGTGTCCGTATTTGCCAGCATTGTGGCTCGTCGCCGCCTCATCCAATGCTTCTTGGTCGCGTAAGTAGTTACGCAATACCGCATTGATCAGGCCGCTAAGATTTTGTCCACGCAGTGTTTTGGTTGCTTCCACTGTTTCACCGACTGCCGCGTGCGAAGGAATACGCATGAAGCTCAGCTGATAAATACCAACCAGAATTAGGTGGTGAAAAACACGTTTCTTGCCCTTTAATGGATTATCCATCAATTGGTTGGCGATAGACTCTAGGCGAGGTAGGTAGCGTAGAGCGCCGTAACAGATCTCTTGCAATAGAGCATGGTCTCGTGGGCGGATCGTTTTTTGAGCCGCAGGTAGAGCGTGTGAAAGAGAGTGGCCTTTATCGACAACTTGGAATAGGACATTGGCAGCAGCAGCGCGAACATTCATGGGGAATACCGACTATTTTATTGAATACATGAGGACATCTCTGCCCTCGTAAAGGTTGTAGACTGTGTTACTTACAGTCGTGCAAGGGTTAGACGAGCTGTGTGCCCACTTCAAACCAGCTTGCTCTTGAGTTCAAGATATCTTGAACTGACATTGCTTTCTTGCCCGGTACTTGTAGCTGTTCGAGAACAAGTACACCTTGTCCTGTTGCTACGTAAATACCGGTTTTGTCAGCTTGTAGAATCGTACCTGCTGGCTTATCTGAAGTTTGTTCAGCCACTCGGCTTTGCCATACTTTGATGCTGTTTTCTGCCGCTTCAAAGTGGCTCATTGGCCATGGGTTGAAGGCACGTACACAACGCTCAATATGAGCCGCATCGTTGCTCCAGTTGATACGCGCTTCTTCTTTACTTAGCTTCTTCGCGTAGTTTGCTAGTTCGTCGTCTTGTTTTTCAGCGACAGCCGTTCCGGCTGCGATATCCGCTAGGCAGTCAACTAACGCATCTGGACCTAGACCAGCTAGCTTCTCATACATAGATGCGCTGGTGTCTGTTGCTTCGATTGGCAGAGTCGCGATATTAAGCATGTCGCCAGTATCTAGACCAATATCCATCTGCATGATGGTCACGCCTGTCTCTGCATCACCTGCCCAGATAGAGCGTTGAATTGGAGCTGCGCCACGCCAGCGTGGCAAGATAGAGCCATGGACGTTGATACAACCTAAGCGAGGGGTATCAAGGACTGCTTGAGGTAGCAATAAACCATAAGCGACTACTACCATGATATCGGCATTGAGGTCAGCTAACTCTTGTTTAGCTTCATCCGACTTGAAGTTTTCCGGCTGGTAAACAGGGATATCATTTTCAAGGGCAATGTTTTTTACTGGACTCGCAGTGAGTTTTTTACCGCGACCTGCAGGGCGATCTGGTTGCGTGTATACCGCAATAACTTCATGCTCCGAAGACAACAACGCCGCCAAGTGACGGGCGGCGAAATCCGGAGTACCTGCGAAGACAATTCTTAAAGACTGACTCAAGGTAGGCTTCCTTCTTATTAGGTTTTGCTAGCGCTTATTTTGCTTGTTTCTCGTTGAAACGCTTAATCTTCGCTAGTTTATCTTGAATACGTTTGCGCTTTAGTGGCGATAGGTAATCAACAAATAGTTTGCCTTCTAGGTGGTCAAGCTCATGTTGAACACAGATAGCTAATAGATCATCAGCGTCGAAGGTGTACTCTTTACCATCGCGGTCTAGCGCTTTCACGGTAACTTCTGCAGCACGAGGCACTAGTGCACGAGCACCAGGTACAGATAGACAGCCTTCTTCAATGCCATCTTCACCGCGTTTCTCGATGATTTCAGGGTTGATCAGCACCATTGGCTCATCACGTGTCTCTGAAATATCGATAACAACAATACGTTGGTGGAAATCAACCTGCGTTGCCGCAAGGCCGATGCCCTCTTCGTCGTACATGGTTTCAATCATGTCATCAACGAACTTTTGGATCTCTGGGGTAACTTCTTTTACCGGTTTCGCCACGGTACGTAGACGATCATCTGGTAATGTTAATACTTGTAATACAGACATATACACTCGAAATATTGAACTGTGCCGAAACAGCTTAAACCTTGTTGGCTCAATTCTAGACATTTTATAGGCCAAATGACAGCATCCTGAAGGTAATTCTACGATTAGATGTCATATACCCAGACCAAGGAACCGAGGTCATGCGCCATTTTTTAACGAGGTTATCGCTAGTTTTCTTGTCACTGTCAGGTGCTGCTGTGGCTCAAGAATCTCCAATACAGCTCAACATTAAGCAGGATGCTCCCAAAAGCTACATTGTTGAGAAAGGCGACACCTTATGGGATATCGCAGGAATGTATCTCGATAGCCCTTGGTTTTGGCCGCGTTTATGGCAAGTGAATCCGGATATAGAGAATCCTCACCTTATCTATCCGGGAGACAAGCTCTCATTGGTATGGCGCAACGGACAGCCTGTATTGAGTGTGAAACCGATAGTAAAGCTAAGCCCTAAGATTCGAGTTAGAGATAAAAGAGCGGTACCTACGGTTAATGAAGGGTTGGTCTTGCCCTATCTTCAATCAGATCGATTGGTGACCCAAGCGGATATAGAGTCAGCGCAACGTGTGTTGGGGACAAGTGATGGGCGTAAGTTTCTCACTGCTCAAGACCGCTTGTTTGTCTCTGGTCAACAGCAGCATCCAAGGTGGGGAATCTATCGTGCGGTAGCAACTTATCAACGAACCCAGCCAGCCTCCTCAATCGTGTCTTTGCGCTTGGTAGCAACCGCGAAGCTTAGCGCAGTTGATGAGTCGTTCAGCAGCTTAAAGGTTGACTCGCAGCTGCAAGAAATCCTGATTAATGATGTTGTTCTCCCTGAATTAGCCTTAGATAAGAGTACGTTAACTACTACATTCTATCCTTCTCCTACGAAGATGGGACAACTTGCCAATATTGTTGGTTCTTTAGAGGGAGCCAAATTCAGTGCCAAAAATCAGGTTGTGGTGATAGACAGGGGGACTGATGATGAACTGCGTCAGGGATCGATGTTCTCGCTTCGAGAGTCTGGTGCTGTGGTCTATGGTCAGCAGGGCGATTACAGCTATGACAGTAATGCTATGGGCAATAAAGTCCAGTTGCCGAATACCGAGATCGGCAACCTAATGGTGATAAGACCTTATCAACATTTTAGTTTGGCGCTGGTGACCCAAAGCAGCCAACCGATCAGTAGTGATACCTTGGCGGTGTCGCCGCTATCTATGGTCTTAAATCATTCTGCACAAGATATCGAACCATAGGATTACCAGATGACTGAGCAAGAGTTGGTGGCGTGGTTGAGGTTGAGCTTTGTCCCTAAGCTAGGAATGAAGCGCCTCAAACGCTTACTGGCTATCGACTCTCCACTTAATATTGTTAATTACTCACATGAGCAACTGCAGTCGTTAGGTTTCTCCGATTCTCAAATAACCTATCTTAAATTCAAAACAGAGCCACTGGTTGAAGAGTGCTTATCGTGGCAGGCGAAAAGCGCCAACCATCATCTTGTTACTCACCAGTGTGCCGCGTATCCACCAAGCCTGCGCCAGATAGCTAGCGCACCTAGTACACTGTTTGTGCGCGGTAATATCGCTACCCTTAGTGATCCTCAAATCGCGATGGTTGGCAGTCGTAATGCCAGTCTAGAAGGACTACAAACGGCCAAAGCATTTGCTCGAGAGTTCGCGCAGAGCGGTTTGATTGTGACTAGTGGCTTAGCGTTGGGTATTGATGGCTATGCCCATGATGGTGCTCTAGAAGGAGGTGGTGAAACTTTCGCGGTGCTTGGTTCTGGGCTAGATGCTATCTATCCAGCCCGTCATCGTAAACTGGCGCAACGGATTGAAGAGCAAGGCGCGCTAATCTCTGAATTTCGCCCCTCTGCTAAACCTCGTCCTGAAAACTTCCCGCGTCGCAATCGTATTATCAGTGGCTTGTCGCTAGGTACATTGGTGGTAGAAGCGGCAGAAAAGAGTGGTTCATTGATTACTGCTCGCTACGCATTAGAACAAGGACGAGAAGTCTTTGCCTTGCCCGGCTCAATACACAGCCCAACTAGCCGTGGAGGGAACAGTTTAATCAAGTCGGGCGCTTGCTTGGTTCAGAGCGCTCAAGATGTGCTTGTTGAAATAAAAAGCCTGTTAGATTGGTCTATTGAAGTACAACCCAGTCTGTTTGAAGCGCCGATAACCGACAATGCAAATGAACAATTGCCATTTCCACATCTGTTAGCTAACGTAGGGTTAGAGGCGACACCCGTTGATATTTTGGCACAGCGAACCCATATACCTGTGCATGAAGTCATGATGCAGCTCTTAGAGTTAGAACTTTTAGGGCATGTTGTTGCAGTTTCTGGTGGCTATATTCGAAAGGGGAGAGGCTAGCTATGATGATGGACATTCTGATGTACCTGTTTGAAACCTACATCCATAGCGATTCTGAATTGCAGGTGGATCAAGACGAGCTTGAAGAAGAGTTGCTTCGAGCAGGGTTTCACCAAGACGATATTTATAAGGCTCTTCACTGGTTAGAAGATCTCGCAGCACTGCAAGAAACCGATAGCCAAGCGGCGATCTCGGTCTCTTCGAATACCTCTATGCGTATTTATACTAAGCGAGAGATGGCGCGTATTAACCTCGAGTGTCGTGGTTTTCTTCTATTCCTTGAGCAGATCAATGTGCTGACCACTGAAATTCGTGAAATGGTCATTGATCGAGTGATGGGCCTTGAGACCAATGAGTTTGAGTTGGATGATCTCAAATGGATTATCTTAATGGTGCTGTTTAACGTACCGGGTAATGAGAGTGCTTACACGCAAATGGAAGAGCTGTTGTACACCAAAGAGCAAGGTATCTTGCATTAATACAGGCTTGTCATGAGTAGTAAGATTGATCATCAACTTTTCTCAGCTCACGAGCACGCGTTAGAACATGAGGCGTGCCCGCAGTGTGACGGAGAGTTGCAGCTGCGCCACGGTAAACACGGCCCTTTTATGGGGTGTACTCATTATCCTGAATGCGACTATATTAAGCCGTTGCATCAGAATGATGGGCATATCGTCAAAGAACTCGGTGTGCCTTGTCCAAAGTGCCAAAATGAATTGGTATTAAGGCAAGGGCGCTATGGCATGTTTATAGGTTGTAGTAGCTACCCTGAGTGTCATCACATTGAGTCGCTTGACCAACCGAAACAAGAGCAGCAATCTGCACCGCAAGTCGCCTGTCCAGAGTGTGGTAAGGGTCACCTTGTTGAGCGTAAGTCTCGCTATGGCAAACAATTCTTTGCGTGTGATAACTACCCTAAGTGTAAGTTTGCTGTCAATCAGCCGCCGATTATTGGCCGCTGTGAAGTGTGCCAGTATCCATTGCTGATGGAGAAGAAAACCGCCAAAGGCATCAAAAAGCAGTGTGCTGACCGAAAATGTCACCACATTCAAGAACAAGCATAAAAAACGGCGCTCAATGAGCGCCGTTTTTATTGGATTTTCATTTACTGCATCTGCACAGCAAAATCGTGGATCGCTGGGTAAGCCCTTTTATCTAAGATCTTAGCTAGACCGCAAAGCGTGCGTTGCAGTTCGGCATTGTAGTCAGCACTAACATTAATGTGCCCCATCTTACGACCTGCACGTTTTTCTTTGCCATACCAGTGAACATGACAACCGGCCTGCGCCAAGATCGCGTTAGGCAGAGTGTCCTCACCCAGGATATTGATCATCGCAGTCGGGCGAATCAGCTTTGTGCTTCCTAGAGGCATGCCACATACTGCGCGAAGATGATTTTCAAACTGACAAGTTTCAGCACCTTGCTGTGTCCAGTGGCCAGAGTTATGAACGCGTGGGGCAATCTCATTAACGAGCAGTGCACCTTGAACATCAAAGAACTCAAGAGCAAGTACACCTACGTAATCCAAGCGCTCAGCAACCGCAGTGAACATAGTCTTAGCTTGTTCCTGTAACTCAACATCATCAATCGCTGTTGATAGGCTCAGCACACCGTCGGTATGAACGTTTTCAGCCAGAGGGTACACCTGAATCTCACCATCTTTACCACGAGCACCAATTAAAGATACCTCACGATCAAATGGAACAAACTCTTCAGCCACAATCGCTTGGTTGTCGGTCGCCGCGATGCATTCTGCCATCTCAGTCCAAACGGTTTCTACTGCGTCTAAAGACTTAAGGCGCCATTGGCCCTTGCCATCATAGCCACCCAGTGTGCTTTTAAGCACCATTGGTAGGCCAACATGCGAGATAGCGTGGTCAAAGTCTTCGCGAGAGTTGATCACTGCGTATTTGGCGTTCTTCACGCCCGCTTGGTCGAGCAGAGCTTTCTCAAGACGACGGTCGCCGCCGGCTTTGATTGCTTCGGTAGTCGGTAGGAACTTACCACTGCGCTCACACGCTTCAAGCACATCATGAGGGATATGTTCGAATTCAGCCGTAATCACATCCGCACGCTCAATCGCATTCTCTAAGCCATTACCTAGAATCGCTTGCGTTAATGGGTGAACAATATTTTTGCTGCCAACATCAAAAGCAGAAATTTCAATATTCAGCGGTGCCCCAGCTAGGGACATCATGCGAGCAAGCTGGCCCGCGCCTAACACAAGAACATGCATGGGAATTAGTCCTCTGCAGGGTTTGGATTAGCTAGTACCGTTTCTGTTTGCTCAGAGCGGAACGCTTCTACTTTTGCCATCACATCTTCATTGTGCGTACCAATGATTTGTGCCGCGAGAATACCAGCGTTAGCTGCACCTGCTTCACCGATTGCCAATGTACCTACAGCAATACCTTTAGGCATCTGAACGATAGAAAGAAGTGAGTCCATGCCCTTTAGAGCTTTAGACTGTACAGGTACACCAAGAACAGGAACGCTAGTAAATGCTGCTGCCATGCCCGGTAGGTGAGCTGCGCCGCCTGCACCTGCAATGATCACCTTAATACCACGCTCTTTTGCGCTCGTTGCGTAATCCGCCAGTAGTTGAGGAGTACGGTGAGCAGAAACCACTTTTGTTTCGTACGCTACGCCAAATTGATCCAACATATCCGCTGCTAGCTTCATTGTTGGCCAATCAGATTTAGAACCCATGATAATACCGACAGTCATCTCAAACTCCTTCAGGTACGATTTGATTAAGTGATTAGATAATTTGCGCGCATTATACGGGGAAAATTGCTTAAGGAAAACGTTTGCGTCAGTCAAAGTTGCTATTTGATACATTTTATAAACAAATAGCTTTAGTAACAGTTAGTGATTATTTGTACACTTAAAGAGTTTAATAGCAGATATAGATGAGGCAAATCGTGGACAACTTTCAGCATACTTTACAGGCATTACAACAAGGTGAGGTGATCGCCTATCCAACTGAAGGTGTATTTGGTGTTGGTTGCGACCCTGATAACCCGCAAGCCATCCAGAAATTACTTGAACTTAAACAGCGTCCGATGGAAAAGGGCCTCATCCTAATTGCTGCCAGTTATGAACAATTGCTTCCTTATATCGATGAAAGTCAGCTGACCCCTGAGCAATTGGCAACGGTAAAATCGACATGGCCAGGCCCTGTTACGTGGATCATGCCAGCCAGCGCACAAGTGACGGATTGGGTAAGTGGTCAATTCGATTCAATTGCGGTACGTGTAACCGATCACCCTTTGGTACAGAAGATGTGTAATGCGCTTGGAAAGCCGTTAACCTCTACCAGCGCAAACCTATCGGGTGAGCCGCCGTGTATGACCACTGAAGAAGTGAAGCAGCAGCTTGGTTATAAGCTGGTGGCCATTCTTGAGGGTGAAACGGGAGGCCGTGATAAGCCGAGTGAAATCCGTGATGCAAAGACTTCTCAAATATTAAGACAGGGCTAAACCCTGCATAAAGGAAGAAACATGTCAGCAATTGATAAAGATGCGGTAAAGCAGTTCTTGCTCAACTTACAAGATTCGATTTGCCAACAATTAGAACAAGCCGACGGTGTTGCGGCGTTTGAAGAAGACGCATGGCAACGTGAACCTGGTGAGCGTCTTGGCGGTGGTGGTCGTACGCGCGTTATGACTAATGGTGCCGTATTTGAGCAGGGTGGTGTGAACTTCTCTCACGTCGCGGGTAAAGAGATGCCAGCATCAGCGACCGCACATCGACCAGAGCTTGCTGGCCGAAAGTTTGAGGCAATGGGCGTTTCATTGGTTATTCATCCTAAGAATCCATATATCCCAACCTCTCATGCCAATGTACGATTTTTCATTGCAGAGAAAGAGGGTGAAGCGCCTATCTGGTGGTTTGGTGGTGGTTTCGACCTGACCCCGTTCTACCCATTTGCTGAAGATTGCCAATCTTGGCACCAAACAGCGAAAGATCTATGTGCGCCATTTGGTGATGATGTGTATCAGCAGCATAAAGAGTGGTGTGATAAGTATTTCTACTTGCCTCATCGTGATGAGACGCGTGGTGTAGGCGGCTTGTTCTTTGATGATTTGAATGAGTGGGGCTTTGAGAAAAGCTTTGCTTACATGCAAGCGGTTGGTGAGGGTTATACTCAAGCTTATCTGCCAATTGTTGAACGAAGAAAAGAGACGCCTTACGGTGAACGTGAACGCGATTTCCAACTCTATCGTCGTGGCCGCTATGTTGAATTTAATCTAGTTTATGACCGTGGCACCCTATTTGGTCTACAAAGTGGTGGGCGTACTGAGTCGATTCTGATGTCGATGCCACCATTGGCCCGATGGGAGTATCGATATGAACCTCAAGAGGGTTCACCAGAGGCGCTACTGTACACAGACTATTTAAAACCTAGAGTTTGGTAAGACTTCCTTCCTTATAGGTATAGTGATAGGGTCATCATTCGATGACCCTTTTTCATAAGCTCTGTTAGGTAAGGATATGACACAGTACATAGATCGCTATGCCGTTTTTGGAAACCCAATTAGTCAAAGTAAATCACCATTTATTCATACGCTATTTGCTCGCCAAACGAACCAGCAACTTACCTATACATCTCAACAGCCTGAGCCCGGTGATTTTCTCAATGCAGCGAAAGACTTCTTTGGCAATGGGGGTAAAGGCTGTAACGTCACAGCACCGTTTAAAGAAGACGCATACCAATTTGCGGATCGTCTAACTGAGCGAGCTCAACTAGCTGGCGCCGTGAATACGCTTAAAAAGCTTGATGATGGCGAGATCATTGGTGACAACACCGACGGTGAAGGGCTCGTCCAAGATTTATTGCAGCACCAAGTAGTATTAAAAGACGCTCGTATTCTGTTGCTTGGAGCTGGCGGTGCAGCAAGAGGAGTGATTAAGCCATTGCTTGACCACAGTCCTCGCCAATTAGTGATTGCCAACCGCACTGCTTCTAAAGCACAACTACTCGCAGAAATGTTCACTTCATTTGGTAATGTCTCTGGCATTGGACTTGATGAGGTGAATGAAGGCTTTGATGTGATCATTAACTCTACTTCTTCAGGGTTGAGCGGTGAACTGCCACAAGTGTCCACCGAGATATTTACACCAACAAGTACCGTTTATGACATGGTCTATGGTTCGGGACATACGGTCTTTAATCGCTGGGCATTGGATAATGGTGTCCATGCCGCTTACGATGGCCTAGGCATGCTAGTGGGTCAGGCGGCTGAAAGCTTTATGTTGTGGCGTGGTCTAAGACCGGGTACAAAGCAAATCCTCAGAGAATTAAGAAAGAACCTAGAGGCTTAATAATGAATCAGTCAATTTTGTTTCCTGATATCCAAACCTGGGATGCAGAGAATAAATGCGTCGTTTTCCCTGCTCAACAAAGTGGCGCACTTATTGAGTGTACTATTACCCTAGAAGAGCTAGGAAAATTGGCAGGACGTGAAGTAACAAATGAGCAAGCCATTGAGGTGTTCAGTGAGTTGCGTTTTGACTTAGAAGAACTAGTAGAAGAGTTAATAGAAGAAGAGGAGTTTAACTCCTCTGGTCAAATCGAGATTCAAGCGTCTTAAACAGGGCGAACTGAATCTAGATAGTCATTTTTGTTCTGAACATAGTTGTCGGCAGACTTCTGGAGAAAAGCACGTTCTTTATCTGTTAAAGGACGTGCTTGTTTTACTGGGCTTCCCACATATAAATAGCCGCTCTCTAAAACTTTGTTTGGCGGAACTAAACTACCAGCACCAATCATTACTTCTTGCTCTACGACAACATTGTCTAGAATGATCGCTCCCATTCCTACCAATACCCGATCTTGAATGGTGCAACCATGCAACATCACCTTATGGCCAATCGTGACATCATTACCGATAATCAAAGGGTAGCCGTCAGGATTCTCCTTGTTTTTATGGGTGACATGAAGAACTGAACCATCTTGGATATTTGTACGTTGACCAATATGGATATGATTAACATCGCCTCTTGCTGCAACCAAAGGCCAAACACTAGAGTCGTCACCAATCTTGATATCACCAACTAATACAGCGGTTTCATCTATATAGACATCTTGGCCTATTTTCGGTGCGATACCTTTATAACTGCGTATAGAACTCATAAATCCTCCTTTATATAGCTAGCTTAAGAGCATTATTGGGTCTCTGACTAGGATAAATGGCCGTTTTTGAGTGTTTTTTATCCGAACAATTAAAAAAAGCAAAAAAACTTAAAAAAGGGCTTGCCAATGTGATCGCAATCTCTATAATGCCACCTCGCTGACACGGGATGGCTTCGCAAGAAACCAGAACGATTCAGCAAGCCAAATTAGCCAAGCTAAGCGCTTGAAAAAAGTTTTGAAAAAAGTGGTTGACACTAAAACTTAAATCGCTAAAATGGCCGTCCGATTTGAGCGAAGCTCAAAAAGGAAAAGCTCTTTAACAATTTAAACCTATCAATCTGTGTGGGCACTCGTTGATGAATATCAAAAAATGAAACTTCGGTTTCAA
>NZ_JAHGAN010000025.1:0-35840 GCF_030248625.1 Vibrio sp. D420a
TATCTCGTATCTCGTATCTCACTTTCTAACACCCACAAAAAAGAGCACCGAAGTGCCCTTAATTCAAACTATCTAAAGTTGCGTCCGTTTGGAGGATTAACTCCAAATTGCTGACAACGAGTCAAGCAAACCAGAGGTTGCACCTTGAGATTGAAGCGCTTGCAAGATGATTGGTGCAAAGGTCGTGATCATTGAAGAATCCATACCTAGACCAGAGAATGCACTTTCCACTGCACCCTGTGAATTTAGGATAGAAGTAAGGCCGGTGGATTCGAGAGTCGACATGCCTGGGATCAGTGACGATAGCTCTTTGTTATCAGCACTACCTAGTGAGTTTTGTGCCAGCGCTAACATAGAACCAATGCCACCTAATGCTTGGTCGCTAGTCACTGATGCTTGCTCAGCGACTGTATCAGCTAGCGGTGTCGATTCATTCTGTTGTGACCATAAGTTAACCGCAGCCATTAAAGCTGTTTGAGTCAGTTGAGAGTAGTCAGTCGTTGCGGCAGCGCTTGTTGAAGCTTGGTCGGAGGTGCTTGCGCAAGAGGCAACAGCCAATGCGCTGAATACAGTGATGAGTGCTTTCTTCATTATTCTTCCTTAAGTAATAAAGTAATCGTCACTTTCACTATAAACGAAAAACGGCGATGTTGTTACATCGCCGTTGGATTAATTTAACTTTAGTTCGCACTTAGTAGATTGTTTACCAAGGCTTTTAAAATTAAAGGATAGCTAGAAGTTCTACTTCGAATACTAGAGCTGCAAATGGAGGGATAGCAGCACCTGCGCCACGCTCACCGTATGCAAGATCTTGTGGGATGTATAGTTTCCACTTAGAACCTACAGGCATCATTTGTAGAGCTTGAACCCAACCTTGGATAACGCCAGTTACTGGGAACTCAGCTGGTTGACCACGAGATACAGAGCTGTCGAATACAGTACCGTCTGTTAGCTCGCCGTGGTAGTGAACACGAACTTGCTTGTCAGCAGTTGGGATTTCACCAGTACCTTCAGTGATTACTTCGTACTGTAGGCCAGACTCAAGAACCGTTACTTCTGGACGTAGAGCGTTGTCAGTTAGGAACGCTTCGCCGTCAGCTGCTGCTGCTTTAGCTGCTTCTTGACGGATCGCTTCAGCACGAGTGTGAAGCTCTTGAAGTGCTTTGTTGATTTCGTCAACTTCGATAGCTGGCATGTCGCCAGTTAGTGCAGTTGCGATACCCGCAGCGATTGCGTCAACGTTTAGGCCTTCAAGACCAGAACCAGCTAGTTGTTGGCCCATTTGTAGACCGATACCGTAGCTAGCTTTTTGCTCTACAGTTTCAAATTTTACTTCAGACATGAAAGTTACTCTTTTTGTGTCAGTACGAAAAAGGTAAGAATACCAGTATTAACAGCTCGAAGAAACGGCTACACCCTGATTCGCTCTAGCTTTCATGCACTCAAATCACAATGGTACTATTTTTATTGCATTGCTCTCGTAATGAAGGAAAAATCTATACTGTTCAAGTTTTGGTTTTTATACTGTAGTTAATCAATAGTTAGGGCGCAGTAGTATGAATCGTCGTCATAAGAAGAAACAACAAGTAGATTATTTGCAGCTGTGCAAAGATAAATTCAGTGCTATCGAATTTGGTGACGCCAAAGATAAGATTCGTAGCCTATGGCAGCGCTTGCCTAAATTACATCAACGCGCATTGATGGTCCTTACGCCTGTCGTGTTATTGCTACTCATCATTCCTTTTCCAAAGGCGGACACTACGCAAAGCGCACCTATAACCAGCCGCGTTGAGCTTGAGATCAATACTGTTGGTTTGAGCGAGCAGCAGAGTGAGCAACAGCAGTCTCTCAAATCAAGTCATTGGAAAGAGTACTTGGTACAGCAAGGCGATACCTTGGCGCAGGTATTTCGCAATAACCAACTGCCATTGTCTGACCTTAATGCTCTTGTGCGCATCGAGGGCGACGATAAACCGCTGAGCCAGATACGAAAGGGGCAGCTAGTTCGATTCAAGCTAGCAGAGAACGGTCAGTTGGATATTCTTCAGCTTGAGAAAGGCGGGAGTTCGGTGATGTTCTTCCGTCTATCTGACGGTGGTTTTGGCCGCAGCAAATAAATAAAGAAAGAGACACAAAGGAGCGATTATCTCGCTCCTTTTTTTATGCGTGGAATCGGAGCCAGAGGTAAGACAATCAGCAGGATACCGATAAAGGTCAGGATATCCGGGATTTCGTTAAACCAAATCATTCCGATGAGCGCTACAAAGACAAGGCCCGAGTACTCAGCCAATGCAATCTGACTAGAGTGTGCTTTTTGGTACGCTGAAACAGCCAATCCATTGTAAGCCAATATTAGAGTCGCGCTTAAGGCGATATAACCAAGGTGCACCCAAGACACCGGTGACCAAAATAGTACGCAAAGTATTAAAGAAATGGGTAGCGAGAACAGGGTCGTCCACCAAAGTGTTGTTACTACCGATTGCTCACTTGGGAGTTTGCGAACTAAGACATTGAACAGCGCTAGGGTACATGCCGTACCAAGCGCAAATACCGCCGCCCAATGAAATTGCGATGGTCTGAGTACGATTAGCGCACCGATAAAACCGATAGTGGTGGCGATGACTTTACCCAGAGCAGGGCGTTCGCCTAGTAGCAGTATCGATAGTGGCAGCATCAGCAGCGGCGCAACGTAGAACACCGCATTAGCCGTTGCCAGTGGTAAGTGGGTAATCGCTACCACCATGCAGCCGCTACCGATGAGTATCAGTTGTCCTCGAGCAAAGGTGATCTTCGCTTGTTTCAGATGGCGCTGTGTTGCATTTTGTTTTAACCACAGTGGCGTGATTAAAAGCAGTGACAATAGCTGACGAAAGAAGATGTATTGCAGTGGCGGCACTTCGCCATTGAGCAATTTCACCGCCACGTCAGAGAGCGAGGCAAAAAAGTTGCCCGCAACAAGCAGTAAGATTCCAAGCGTGATGTTGGACATCAGCCCTGCAATCTCATATCGATATGTGGAATATCGTCCTCAAGGTACATCTCTGAGATCGTCACAAAGCCGTGACTTTGATAAAAGGCTTCTAAATGTTGTTGAGCACCAATATCAATGGTGCTATCTGGCCACAACTCACGACTGTGTTTGATAGCTTCAGTTAATAGCTTGTGACCTAAACCGGCACCTCGAGCTTCGGCTTTGGTCGCAATTCTACCAATACTGACGTTGTCATAAGTAGTGCCCGCAGGCAGTAGACGAGCGCAAGCGACCAGTTGACCGTCTTCATATCCCAAAAGATGACGCACACCAGGCAGGGTATCTTTACCATCAAGCTCTGGATACGGGCAGGTTTGCTCGACTACAAACACGTCTACTCGCAGTTTCAGCAGTTCATAAAGCTCAATTGTGGTTAATTCGGCAAAGGTTGGGGTCGACCAAGTGATCATAATATCTTCCTATAATTGTACTTGGCGCTAATCTAACAAGGCCAATGATGCTGTGCATTAACCATTGTTAATTCTGCTTTTGATTCTGCTTAGGCTGATCGCTGTAATACCAAGGTAAGCAGCGATTTGATTATCGTTCAAGCGCTGCAGCAAATCAGGGTAATGTTCACAGAACAGTTGGTAGCGCTGCTCTGGTGTGTAAAGCAGCATGAAACGCTCTTTGTTCTCTTTGTGCATCAGCTGAGTTTCGAGCAGCTTGAGGTACAGAGGATTATTGGTCTCGCGCCATTCTGTTAAGGCTTGCATTGGCAGTTCAAACAGTGAGATAGGAGTCAGCGTCTCCAGTAGGTACGGAGAGGGCTGCTGCTTGATCAAGCTTTCAAAGCCGATCACCCAATCATGCTCCCAGTAGAACTCCTTACTGAATTGCTTACCCTCTTCAGTTAAATAACAAGCGTGGCACAGACCTTCAACGATGAAGTAAAACGAATCCGGTATCTCTCCTTGATTCGTGAGAATGTGCCGTGTTGGTAACTCGAGCGGTTTTGCAATCTCAAGAAGAGATTCTATCTGGGATGGGGTAAAGCCAAAGCTTTCTAATTGTTCTGTCAGTGCGTGGTGCATGGTCACTACCTAAGCCATTTCGATGCGAAGATAATCGCACTTTCTATGGCCTAGGTATAGCGCAAGCTTAGGTTGAGCTATTGGGTTTGTGAGTGATTATGACGATCTAAGTAATCTTGAGCCTGTTCTCTGCCCATGTATTTACCCAGAGTCTTCACTGGGACCTTCTTAAGGTTAACGACAATCAAACCATCCAAGGCGTCGTTAAAAGATGGGTCAACGTTAAAGCAAACCAGCTTACCGTTCATTCCGAGGTATTGGCGAAGTAATACAGGCAGGCCTTTTCCTTGTTCCATACGCGCCAGTACTTTAGACAGTAGCGGTACACTCGCCAAAGAAGAGAGCAGATGGTTTTGCCAGAACACATGATTGCTGCTGTTCAAAGGTGATGATGGTGAAACTAGGTTAGCCTTCTCTTCATCGTAATGGTGAATCGACAAGGTCGTCGCGATCAGCAGTCGTGCGTTATGACTGTAATCATTACTAATGCTGACAGGACCAAAGAGATGCGTATATTGTGGATTGCGAGATACAAAGGTTGCGATTCCTTTCCATAGTAGCAACAGTGAGTTTAGGCTCTTCTGATATGGCTTACTCACCACTGAACGCCCAAGTTCAACGCTGTTTTCTAGAGTATCGATGAACTCTTGATTGTAGTTGAACAAACTGCGGGAGTAGAGCTTATCAAGCCCATGCTCTGCGATCAGTTTATCGACCATGCCCAAGCGATAGGCACCAACAAGCTCCGACTTCGCTTTGTTCCATACAAACAGTTGATGGTAGTAAAGGTCATACTCATCCAAATCACAGGCAAGCCCGCTGCCTTCACCCACTTCGCGGAAGCTCTCTTCTCTGATTCGGCCAATTTCACGCATCAGGTTAGGAATCGCTTGGCTTGGTGTACAGTAGACCTCAAACTCTCCTTGCTCAAGAAGCTTCATCTCAGCAGGGAGTGAGCCGACCTCTATTGCTAACACTTCTGATGGCATCGGCGCTATCACCTGAGTGTCAAAAGAGGGGGCTTGGGTTGTATTCTCTGAACTCTCTTGTTGACTCATTAGGTAGGTGTTGAGTCTTAGATAGTTGACGATATCCATCTCTTGCTCAAACGATTTTATCTCTGAATAAGGGATCGAAGCGCCAATTGAGATCGAGATAGTTGTCGCTTGTTTATTGAGAAGTTCACGGCCGAGTAGAGCAGTTCTCAATAGCGGATGCACACGACCGGCTTGGTAGAAAAGCTCACTGTTTTTACCATTGATGAAGATAGGTACGGTTGTCGCTTGATGGCGCTTAACAAACTTAGCCACCGACTTGCTCCATTCGATGTCGGTGAGTGTCTTTGCTCCTTTGCGATAACTGGACACTTCGCCTGCAGGGAACACAATCAGTAATCCACCATCAGCTAGATGACGATTGGCATCTCGAATCGCTTTGACATTAGTACGCTTTGACTCTTTACCATTAAAGACATCGACACCAATGAAAAGATCATCCAATTCAGGCAGTCTCTTAAGCAGCTCGTTAGCCAGCACTTTTACATCCTTCCTTACCGACCCTACCAGATCAGCAAGGATCACCCCTTCAATCGCACCAAGTGGGTGGTTCGCGACAATCACGACCGGACCTTCTTCGGGGATGTTTTCCGTGCTTCCCGATGCAATGGAGTAGTCGATGTTGAGCGCCGAAAGGGTGTAATTCATGAATTCGAAGCTAGATAACTCGTTTTGTCTTTCTTGATAGAGTCGGTCTAGCTTAGATAGCCCAGTTGCCCACTCGACAACAGACTCACCCAAACCAAAAGGCGTGTAACGTGGTAAACGAAAAGGACTATCAATCATAATGTAGCTACCTTATTGACTAAAGTTGTATAAGAAACCATCTTGATTCTTGAAATCTTTCACACTCAAAAACGCACTGCATAGCCACACTAGGCATGCCATGCCAAACAGCAATCCGCCGTCATCTCCGACAATTTCTCCCGCAGCATTAAATTCAGGCATTGGAATACCTAACGGGGTAAACAAGTGGAAGAAAATCGCACCACTCATGATGCCGACACTCATAATCGCGCCAAGTCCGTGCCAACGTGTAAACAGCAAAATTGCGGCAATCAATTCAGCGATACCGATGATGTAGCCGCCAAACGAACCGAACCAGCTTAAGCCTGACCATGTCGCGAGCGTGCCAAAGATATGTTCTGTCTCGTATGAGCCGGTGAATTTAAAAAACAGCGACTGAATGAACACAAAAGCGATAAATGCAGCAGGAAGATGTTTAGCAGGGCTGAATGTCATGGTTATCCCCTTACTTGATCAGCTGCGGCCAAGCTTTATCGGCTTGTTGAATGTGTTGTGCACGGTCTTGTTCCCAAGTCTCTTGAATCTCTTGGTCGTAGTTAAGGTAAAGTTTGTCATCAACTATGCTCCAATACTGTGGGTCGCCAGGTGCAAAGTCGTTTTTGGCAGAGACCGCCCATGCGCAATAACCACCATACTGAGGTGCATACTTTTCAGGATTATTAATAAATAAAGTCAGATTCTTTTCAGAAGAGAAGTACCAATCTGCGCCTTTGTATTCAGTGCTGAATTTCTTGCTGCCTTCAACGGGTTTACCGGAAGTGAAATAAGCGACCGTATCGTAGCCATCGAGTGCTTTATTGCTGAAAAAGCCGGTATAGATTTCATCGGCGGCAAGTACATAAGGGCTAACAAGTAGCATGATCATCGTGAGTAGTTTTCTCATAATAGACTCCATCTATAAGTTGATTGCTGGGACAAAATCGAAGGTAAAGCGCTGCTGATTTATCTGTTCTGGTTTTATCGGTTCACAGGGAGCGCCCGGTGCATAGAACATTGAAGCTTGGCCATGTCGATTACGTAAATGGGTAAAGCTGACTGTGTGGGCATCTGAGCGATGCATACAGGTACCTAAATGGGGTTGTTCACTGTGATGATGAGAGTGGAACATCAGCAAGTTTTGCTGGTTTTTACCCGTAGAGATAAGTTGATCGTATTTTGCTTGTCGGTAGGCTTGTACTCTTGCCAAATCGACACCCGATGAGAACAGTGGTGAATCGGTCTCAACAATACTTTGCTGAACTCCATCCCACTTATAAGCGACGACTACGCCGTTGTGTTGCGTCAAATTGGGAGCGAAAGCCAGTAAGGTAAATGGTACGAAAGAGCTTAGCTCTAAACGATGAAATGCCTCGGTAAGCTGTGCGATATTGCGGCTTGATGACATATTCTTGAGCAGTAAGCCACGGCTAATCAATGGACCATCTGGCACAATGCCTTGGTAGTTATTGAGTAGGCACAGTGAAAGACCGAACTCGTTGATGCTGATCCAGCTTCCCCCACCAGTAGGATCGAGCGGCATGATGATATCGACACCATTCACTTGATACTGTTTAGGTGGCATCGCTAACGCTCGTGTTTTCTGTTCATCACGATTAAAAAAGACCTGATAGCCATTTTCTTCAAGCAGCCAAGATACTGAACACATGATTATTGCTCCCTCAGGTAGCTGCTCGTGGTTGGCGCATAGCCAAAGGTGTTGCAGGTCTCGACATCGAGGAAAGTGGTGATCACCTTGATCATGGCGTAGTGATGATTGGCGTGCAGCGCTGCAAAAGTGATCTCTCGCTCGAGTGTCGATGGCAGATTTGCGAATACCTGAGCATCCATTGAGACCTCGGTTTGGATCGTAATCGGTGCTTCAAGATCATCATGGTCTAATCGCTCTAGCCAGTTGATCACATACTGGATCTCTTTTAAGGCAATCGAACGGTCGAATTCGACTGGGTGACCACGGCGACGGGTGTTGTAATCAATGATCGCGTTCTCTTTTAAAATCAGAGCATGAAAAAGATCGAGTGTGTGACGAGTGTGCTCACCAATCGAACTAGAGACGTGCGGCTTTGCACGCGTCAGGTAGTCACTATCGGAAATGGCTAACAAAAATTCTCGACCTTGATTCAATATTTCAACGGCTCCTTGAATACTAGGAGACACAGAAGTGAAGGCGTTAGGTTGGGCTATCGGGTTCATTCATGATCCTCGTATAGAGTTAATCGGTGGTCGGATATTGTTGGACTAAGCGTCGCTCTTCTTGCCACGCCGCAAATAAACTTTTAAATGAAGGCGGCTTGTGGCCTCGCTGTTTCTGCTGAGCACCGATATCAAAAAGAATGCGATATTGTTGGAGTAGCGTAGAAAATATCTCTCTTAGTGGGGTGTTTCGATCCCAGATATGTGCTGCTTCACTGCTCGCGCCGTTGATCTCAAGAATCGTAAAATCTTCGCCCTGCATCAGGCTATGAATGTCTCTGAACTTGACGTCCAATCGTCCGTAGTGGAATCCATCGAAGTCGTTAAATATCTCATCGAGACGCTCAGTTAGGGTTTTGGTGATGTATTGATTGCCATCTCGGAAGATAGACCCACGGCTATGACTGCCTGCGAACGCCAGTTGAAACTCTTCACCCTCTGCAAGCACATGCTCCAACTTATCTTGATGTCTTGGCAGATAAAGGTGACTAAGCTGTCCGGCTCTTGGATCGTTTTCAATTAACTGTTTGAGTGTAGAGATGCCATCGCCCGTCACCATAGGGGCGTACTTGAGCGTGATCGAGATGATCTCGCCCCGAAGACGGTTTGGATAACGGACGTAAAACAGTCCAGCTTCAGCTTGATAAGGCGCTTTTTCCTGCAACAGAAAACGAGCACCCTTAGGAAAGGATGCTATGTATTCTTCGAGTTGATCTTGGGTATTGATCAGCTTCACGCCGGCACCGCGACAGCCAAGATCAGGCTTAGCAACGACGGGGAAATCAAGGCTTGATTGGATCAAAACACGACGAGCATCCACGGCTTGCACTTTGGTACTGAGATCGGTTTTGGTCAGTGTGATAAAAGGCGAGATCCAGCGCTGACTCGATGATCCAGCAAGGCTCAAGATATCGTGTTTTGACTCTCCCACCATGCCACTAAGCTTAATGCTTGGATTAGCAATGAGCGGCAGCGCCCAGTCAAAATGCCGTAAGCCTTGCATCAAGCTCTGTGCTACCACTGGTGTGTAGAAAAACCAAGCAGGGAGAAACTCATAGGGAGACACGCTACGCACGGTATCTTTTTCGAGTAAAGGCATACCAGCATTGATTTGATGTGCTGGAATGACGTGAATATCTTGCGGTGAACTCATGATAATCCTCTAGAGTAGGTTTTATTCATTAACCGATTGCTGATAAACAACAATGCGATAGCACACGGGATAACGATCCATTGATATTCAGAGGCTTGCAGCCACGCTGACGTCCCTAAATAGTAGATGGTCGAGAAGACAATGCCAGTCCAGAGCGCAGTCGCACTAATCACGGCGAATAAGAAAGTAGGAAGAGGGATGACGAAAAAACCGCTCAAGGTAAAACCAACCGTGCGCAACCCTGGAACAAAGCGGATGATAAAAAGACTACTGAATGCGTTGTGGCGTAATTTGGCCCTAAGTGTACGAAAGTATCGATTGGTCAGCGCTTTGTAACGAACACCTCTAAAGTAGCGTCCTGACTTACCGAGGTAGTAAAGCCCTAAGTCACCGGTTGCGATACCGATGAAAATGGCAAGTAGAGCATATTGTGGTGGAATGAGACCTTGAGTCGCTAACCCTGCCGCAGACACAATTGCTAAATCTTCAAGCAGATAAGAGAGCGCAATAATGCCGAGCATTAGCCATAGCAGCGACTCTTCTCCTGAATTTAACCATGTTTGAATGCTTTCGACGGTGCCCATCAAATGTCCCTATCTATCCTATAGATGAATGGCTTATTGACCACTCATTGAGTGTAGTAAATGAAATAGACACGGGCAGTGGATAAAAACTTGCAGTGAGTTGCGGGATTTTTGTGCTTACCGTGCACTCTTAGATGCTGAAATGGGGGAGGGAGTTGTGAATTTATGGAATGAGGGACTTGTTTAAAATTAGACGCTATTTATGACTAACATTCAGAAAAATAAAGACTTTCACAGGGGCGATTTACCAATATGAAAAAAGGCTGAATCGTTAAATTCAGCCTTTTGAAACATTAACCAAAGATTATTGAAAAATCTTATTTAGTTAGGTCGATTTGGTAAACACCGAAGCCAACATCATCAGTCGCAACGCGTTTCATTGGGTATTGACCTTTTTCTTTGATGAACTGTGCTGCTTTCTCACTTGGTGATGTTTCAAAACGGATGTCTAGCTTCTTGCTTGTCTCGATAGGAGCGAAAGACCAGTTGTTGTCCGCTGTTGGGCTGACTTTACCTTGCTCTTTGCTCACGCGAGAGATGTAGTTTGCTAGAACAGTACGGTTCTCGTCTGGTGCATCAAAAGCGATGTACTCAACACCTGTGCCCGGGAACTTCGCGCTGTATGCACGGTAGTTGTTGGTTGCAATCAAGAAGTCTTGTTCCATATCGATTGGCTGACCTTGGTAAGTCAGGCCTACGATACGCTCAGATTTTGGGTTAACCACTTTACAGTTCGCGTCGTATTTCGCAGGTTGTGTTACATCGATTTGGTAGTTCACACCATCGATAACATCAAAGTTGTAAGTACGGAAGTTATCCCACTCGATCAATGATTGTGGAGCCGTAGAGTTAGCATCGATTTGGTTGAACTGACCTGCAGAACACTCTAGCCACTCTTTCACTTCTTTACCTTTTACCTTCATCGCAACAAGTGTGTTCGGGTATAGGTATAGATCCGCTGCATTACGGAACGTCAGTTGACCAGCTTCTACTTCAGTAAAGTTTGCTGGGTCATTCTTACGGCCGCCCGCTTTAAATGGTGCCGCAGCAGAAAGTACTGGTGTGCCGTCTAGATCTGGGTCACCTTGAATAAAGCGTTCAACGTAATCTTTCTGTGCAAGGTTAACGATTTGAACCGTAGGATCGTCTTGTACCAGTGATAGGAAGCTGTACATCACGTCATCAGCTTGGCCAATTGGTTGGTTTACAAAGTCACGAGTACCCGCGTGATCTTCTTCTAGTGCCGTTACGATGCCTTCATCAGCTGCAGCCAGTGATTTCTTCTCTACTTTGTCGTAGATAGGACGCGCTTCAGATTGACCTTTTACGACTTCCCATTTGCCGTCTTTTTGTGCCAGCGTAAGGTCCATAATACCTACGTGGCTACCCCAACGGCCTGGCATAACCGCAGCAACACCGTTCATTGTGCCCGCTTGGTTATCAACGCCTTGGATGTTGTCAAAACCTTTGCCTGGGAATACTGCGTGAGAGTGACCAAATGCAATCGCATCGATGCCTTCTACTTCAGATAGGTAAAGCGTTGAGTTCTCTTCGCCTGCTTTGTATGGGTCTTGAGAAACGCCAGAGTGAGGGATCGCAACGATAACTTCTGCGCCTTCAGCCTTCATTTGAGGAACCAGTTCATTCGCCGTCTCTAGGATGTCGCGAGCGATAACTTTGCCTTCAAGGTTCTTCTTATCCCAAGTCATGATTTGTGGTGGAACAAAACCGATGTAACCCACTTTTACTTCATGTTCTACGCCTGCAGTATCTGCAAATTTGTGCGTTTTGATAATGTATGGCGTGAAGTAGTGCTCTTTCGTTTCCGCGTCGTAAACGTTAGCGCTGATGTATGGGAAATCAGCGTCGTTGATTGACTCTTCTAGGAACTCAAGACCGTAGTTGAATTCGTGGTTACCGATGTTTGCTGCATCGTAATCTAGCTGGTTCATGGCTTTGTATGCTGGGTGTACTTCACCTGCAACGATGCCTTTGTCTGCCATGTAGTCACCCATAGGGCTACCTTGCAGCAAGTCACCGTTATCAACAAGAATGCTGTTGGTTACTTCGCTTTGAGCTTCTTTTACAAGAGTTGCAGTACGCGCCAAACCGATCTTTTGCGATGGCTTGTCTTTGTAGTAGTCGTAATCCATTAGGTTAGTATGAATGTCAGTCGTTTCTACGACGCGCAGCTTGATTACTTCATCTGTGTCTGGGGTGGTTGTACAGCCAGCTAGAGTAAAACCTAGTCCAGCCAGTACCGCTAGCGATAAAGGTTTCATTGCAACTTTCATTATGGAGCTCCAAGATTGGATGGGGAAGAATTTGTTGCGTAATGTAACAAAGTGGGATGAAACAATGAGTACAACATGTGCTAATTCGTGATATGGATCTTATTACTTTATGCTGTTCTGCCACCCTTATCCCAAACCGCTCAAACCATACACAACAAGTGTTTATTAAAGGTAGTTCATTCATTTTTATAAGGAATAAATGTTACAACTATTCCTTATCAGCTTTTCGAATAAAAAATGAAATTTTAGAATTTCCAGTAATATGAGAGGCTCGTCATAATGCTTTCATTGAGGGCGCATTGGGCTCAAATGCATCGCAAAGAATTTGTGTTGTTATCCAATACGCCAATTCACATCACGGTGAATGAGTTAACTCCCATGCTTGGTTGAACCAAGTATTGCATCGCTCGTGATACGAGCCTTAAAGGAAGCACTGAAATGGACCAAGAACGTTTAACCCACCTAAAACAGCTTGAAGCGGAGAGTATACATATCATCCGTGAAGTAGCGGCTGAGTTTGATAACCCAGTGATGATGTACTCCATCGGTAAAGACTCTTCTGTGATGCTTCACCTAGCTCGCAAAGCGTTTTATCCGGGCAAAATCCCTTTCCCTCTTCTACACGTGGATACCGATTGGAAATTCCGTGAAATGATTGAGTTTCGTGATCGCACTGCTGAGAAGTACGGCTTCGATCTTTTGGTTCACAAGAACCCTGAAGGTTTAGCAATGGGTTGTAGCCCATTTGTACACGGCTCATCAAAGCATACCGATATCATGAAGACTCAGGGTTTGAAGCAGGCGTTAAACAAGTACGGTTTTGATGCTGCCTTTGGTGGTGCTCGTCGTGACGAAGAGAAGTCGCGTGCGAAGGAGCGTGTTTACTCTTTCCGTGACAAGAATCATACATGGGATCCGAAAAACCAACGTCCAGAGCTATGGAAAACCTACAACGGTCAGGTAAACAAAGGCGAGAGCATCCGTGTATTCCCGCTTTCAAACTGGACTGAACTGGATATCTGGCAATACATCTACCTAGAAAATATCGAGATTGTACCGCTTTACCTTTCAGAGAAGCGCCCAGTTGTTGAGCGTGATGGCATGCTGATTATGGTTGATGACGACCGCATGGAGCTGCAAGAAGGTGAGGTGATTGAAGAGAAGAGTGTGCGTTTCCGTACTCTCGGTTGCTACCCACTAACAGGGGCAATTGAATCTGAAGCCAATACATTAACAGGCATCATTGAAGAGATGCTGGTGGCGACATCCAGTGAGCGTCAAGGGCGAGCGATCGACCACGATCAATCGGGCTCAATGGAACTGAAAAAGCGTCAAGGTTATTTCTAAGGATCTAAGGAAAGAAAAATGAATAGTGCAGTAGAAGCTGAATTGGCTGAACTTGGGATCGAAGGTTACCTAAGTCAGCACCAACATAAATCGATGCTTAGATTCCTAACTTGTGGTTCGGTTGATGATGGTAAGAGTACTTTAATCGGTCGCTTACTCCATGACACCCAACAGATATATGAAGATCAATTGGCAGCGGTTCATAACGATAGCCAACGTGTAGGTACAACAGGTGAGAAGCCAGACTTAGCACTACTTGTTGATGGCCTGCAAGCTGAGCGTGAGCAAGGCATCACCATTGATGTAGCTTACCGTTATTTCTCGACTCAAAAACGTAAGTTCATTATTGCGGATACCCCAGGACATGAGCAGTACACACGTAACATGGCTACTGGTGCATCGACGTGTGATCTAGCTGTGATCTTGATTGATGCGCGTAAAGGCGTACTGGATCAAACTCGTCGTCACTCGTTCATTTCTAACCTGCTGGGTTTGAAGCACTTTGTGGTTGCGGTTAACAAGATGGATCTCGTGGAATATTCACAAGATCGCTTTGAAGAGATTCGCGATGAATACCTAGAGTTTGCGGAAAACCTAGAGGGTGAAACTAACATTCAGATCCTACCGGTTTCAGCGCTAGAAGGTGCTAACGTTGCAGCGGCGAGTAAAGAGCTGGCTTGGTTTGAAGGTCCATCGTTACTTGAAGTGCTTGAGAACGTTGATATCGACCAGAAACGCTCAGCAGGCGAGTTCCGTTTCCCTGTTCAATACGTGAACCGTCCAAACCTAGATTTCCGCGGTTTTGCCGGCACGATTGCTTCTGGCAGCGTAAAAGTCGGTGATGAAATCAAGGCACTTCCTTCAGGTAAAACCTCGAAAGTGGCACGCATTGTTACTTTTGATGGCGACCTAGAGTCGGCGCAGGCTGGTCTTGCTGTGACTTTGACGCTTGAAGACGAAATCGACATCAGTCGTGGTGACTTGATTGTGCTTGAGAATGCTGAAGTCGCATCTACCAATCACATTCTGGCGGACGTGGTATGGATGACGGAGCAAGCTCTGCAACCGGGTCGTGAGTACGATATCAAAATCGCTGGCAAGAAGACTGTAGGTCAAGTGACGGCTGTTCGTCATCAATATGACATCAACAATCTTGCGACTCATGAAGCATCAGAGCTGCCTCTCAATGGTATCGGTCTGTGTGAGTGGTCACTGAACGAGACCGTGGCACTGGATAAATACCGTGATAGTGCGGATACCGGTGGCTTTATCGTGATTGACCGCCTAACCAACGTCACTGTTGGTGCAGGTCTAATCCGTGAACGTTTAGATTCTGTTGAGCAAAAAGTCGGTGACTTCTCAGCGTTTGAAATCGAGTTCAATGCTCTGGTTCGTAAGCACTTCCCACACTGGGATGCCAAAGATATCAGTCAATTACTTAAGTAATCATACCAATCACAGTAAATAAATGATCAGTAATAGCGCAGAAAAAAGGCTTGAGAACAAGGCGGCTTTTTTCGACAGAGAGTTTCGATAAGTAGTTATTCTACAATCAAAAATTCTAACGCAGTTATCGAGCATTTTAACAAGCTAGGGCGAGCAGTTATTTACTACGATTGGTATCAAGTCTCGATGTAAAGCAATAGGCGGGAGCTTCGGCTCTCGCTATCCAAGGACAGGTATATGTGGCAACAAGGATTTGTATTAGCGCTATTGCTTGGCATCGTAACTTGCCTTCTAACGACGCGTATTAAGCCGAGCTTTATTTTTGCTGGTGCAGCTTTTATTGCGTTTATGGCTGGAATGATTGATGTATCCAGTCTGGCAGGCAACTTCACTAACTCTTCACTACTCACTTTAGTGTTGCTAATTCTCGCTTCAAGTGCGTTGGAGAAAACTCGCTTAATCAGTTGGGTAAGCCGAAACATTTCAGAAGGTCGGCTTGGTACAGTGGTTGCAAAGTTGGGTGTTTCCACAGCGCTACTTTCTTCATTTACTAATAATACTGCTGTTGTCGTGTCGTTGATCGGTGCGATCAAACGCAATCAGCAACATGCACCTTCTAAGTTACTGATTCCACTATCTTACGCTGCGATTTTGGGTGGAACCCTGACATTGATCGGCACCTCAACCAACTTGATCATCAATAGCTTTGTTGAAGATGCAGGCTTACCGAGTTTGAACTTCTTTACACCGACGTTGATCGGATTGGCAGTGTTGGTCGGTGGTGTGTTGATCTTGATTCCGCTGAGTTATTTCCTACCTAGTTACGATGATGGTTCACAAGATGAACTGCCTTATTTCTTGGAGGCCCGCGTTGAACCCGGTTCACCGCTGGTAGGACGTAGCGTAAGTGAAAATAACCTTAGAGCACTGCGTAAGCTGTTTCTTGCGGAAGTGATCCGCAATGGCAAGACAACGGCGTCAATTGACCCAGACTTTGTGCTACAAGCGCGCGATCGCCTTTTGTTTTGTGGCGATGTCGAGAGTGTTGCTACTCTGCAAGAGATCCAAGGATTAACATTGTTTGGACAACATCACCTTAATGGTCAGAACTTTGTTGAGGTAGTGGTAAGCTCATCGGCGAGTGTATGTAATAAGACATTGAAAACCAGTCAGTTTCGAGACCGTTTTGATGCGGTAGTGGTGGCGATTCGTCGTGGCCATGAACGTCTTGAAGGTGGATTAGGAAACATCACGTTAACGGCGGGTGATACGCTAGTACTGGTACCAGGTAAACGCTTTGAAGAGCAGCGTCAGCAACACAGTAAAGAGTTTGTGTTGATGAATGATTTGGACTCGAGCGCCAAACTGGATGCAGATAAATCAGCCTTGGTACTACTCGGATTTGCCGCTGTAATTGGCCTAGCACTGACCAACACACTACCCATCATCAAAGGATTAGCTGGTTTTTTATTACTGTTGGTTGCGTTTGGAGTGGTGCAGCTGAGTGAGCTAAGACGTCGTTTCCCAGTTGATATTGTGGTGATCGTTGGTTCAGCGCTGTCGATTGCACAATTGATGATCTCATCAGGTTTGTCTGAGCAGATGGGGCTGATGTTTATTGAAGCTTTTAATGGTTGGGGTGTGTTTGGTGCGCTGGTGGCGACCTATTTGATGACCTTAGTTTTGACCGAGTTAGTGACAAACAACGCCGCCGCTGCACTCTCTTTTCCTATCGGCTACAGCATGGCAGTTGGCTATGGTGTTGATCCTATGCCATTTATTATGGCGGTTCTGTTTGGAGCGAGTGCGAGTTTCATCTCCCCTTATGGCTATCAAACCAACTTATTAGTGTACAGCGTGGGCAACTACCACCTGACAGATTACCTGCGTATCGGCATTCCGATTTCTATAGTTTATTCAGGGCTTGTTCTCACGCTAATCCCTTACTTTTTCCCATTTTAATGCTGTTTATTTAAAGGACTAATTATGACCACTGTAGTGAAACCAAAAGACGAGAATATCGTGTGGCATGAGCACTCTGTTGATAAAGCGTTTCGCTCTCAACTTAAGTCACAAAAACCTGCGGTATTGTGGTTTACGGGGTTATCGGGTTCAGGTAAATCAACGGTTGCTGGCGCGTTAGAAACACGTTTAGCGCAACTGGGTTACCATACTTATCTTCTGGATGGCGATAATGTTCGTCATGGATTGTGTAGCGATCTCGGCTTTTCTGAGCAAGATCGTCGAGAGAACATTCGTCGTATTGGTGAGCTTGCTAAGCTGATGGCCGATGCAGGCCTCATCGTACTTTCTGCTTTCATCTCTCCTCATAAAGCGGAGCGTGAGTTGGTACGAAATCTACTACCAGATGGTGAGTTTTTAGAGGTTTACGTGAATACGCCAATTGAGGTGTGTGAGCAGCGTGACCCTAAAGGGCTTTATAAGAAAGCGCGAGCAGGGGAGATCCCGAATTTCACTGGTATCAGTTCGGTATATGAGGCACCTGAAACGCCAGAAATCGATCTACCTGCTGGCGATAAGACATTGGATGAACTTGTGGAACAGTGTATTGAAGCGCTAGAAGCCCGCAAGATTATTGCTAACTAACACTAAATTATCGTCAACTAACTCTATGTAGCCTTGGTTCACCACCAAGGCTATGTTGTTTTATAAGACTATGTCGTTTTATACGGTGTGATTTACGCTGCCAGGTTTTGCTTCGGCTTGCACCGTAAACTTCTGACTGAGCAGGGCGATGAGCTGGTCATAGTATGCACTGTTTGGCTTGTTTCCGAGTAAAACACACAATTCATTACCCGTTGGACTGAAGCGATAGTAGACCAACTTCACCCCTTTTGAGAGCGGTGTAATTGCCATCTGTTTACCTTGGTAGGTGAGATTGAGTGCTGGATCGAAATCGATCTCTCCCGACTCCAACTCTGTACCATGTAGGATTCCCAGTTCAATCAAGTGCAGCAAACTTGAGTAGGGCAGGTTATGACTGCCTAAGTTGATGGTACTAGCCCCCGTTCTTTTCCCAAAACTGAATAAGCCCGCCTGGGTTTTGAAACCGAGTAGCAGCTTGCGGCTATTGTCGCTGCCAAAGCTACACGCTAATGAAGCAGCACGTTGCAGAGTCAACGCCTCTTTAGGGGTCATATCTTGCAGGATTTGCAGCGCCTTCATTGAGGTCGAGCCCGGGTTAGTTACCTCTCTCTTTAACACTTGAGCCCACAGTCTCTGCATCGAACTATTGTGGATCTCTTGAGCCATATCGAAGAACCGATACAACCAATCTTGGTCAGGATCGCCAGCCGCTTCATCTTTGCAGGACATATGTGCCAGTTTTAGGATCTGTTCAAGGTTCTTCTGACGCAGCTCTTTGCGTTTTTTCTCTCGCAGCAGTGCCCGTTCTATCAGTGATTTCTCTGCTTTATCAGATGTTTTACTTTCTGGGCTAAGCAGTGCATCCAAACCAAAGTTCTGGGCGATATTAAGCATTCGACTGGCGCTGTCGGCAATATGGGGCTTTTTCTCTTGCTTTGGAGCAGTGTCATTCACATGTTCAATGATCACGGGCTGTTGAGAGTCAGACATAGCGATACCTACAAACCTTAAGACAGAAATGTAACTGGTTAAAATGTAACTCTTTATGGAACTTGTGACTAGAGGCTGTCGATTTTTCGAGTCTAAATTTGTTCGGATGGATGCGCCTAGTCAAAATCGTTTTAGGCTCAGAAAGGGGCGAGTAACTTCAATATTACGAATAAAGTTGAAGGATTAAACAAAATTTACTTTTTATGATGATAATAAAATGTTAAATTTGTTGTGTAATCCAAGGAGGAGTTATGAATCAGGTGAATGATAATAAGCTGAAAAAACAGCTGGCAATTGGACTATTACTCGTTAGTTATGTTGCTATCCTAGCGTATCTATCTAAATATATTGCGTAACCTAGCGATATTTCATCGTTAGAAAATTGTTATAATACCAGTTGCTTATAGAACCTAGCTTATAAATGTTGCCTATAAAAAATGGCAGCCCAAGTGAGCTACCATCTTCATATTCGTTAGAACGATATCCCTACATATCGTCGTATTCTTCGATTGCTACCCCTTCAATAAGATAGCCAGTTTGCGCCAAATCGTGCGTAATGGTCTCTGTTTTCAGTGTTCCCACTAGATAGATAACATCCCACAGCTGTTGGATCGGTGCGCCCTTTGGAAATTTCACATAGATGATCTGGTTAGGTGGCGGCGGCGGTACGTGAATACATGCCCCGAAATATGGCACCAGTAGAAACTCAGTGATCATATTCTCATCCCCTTCTAGAGGGATAACAAAACCAGGAATCTTTACTTTGCTTCCATTCAGCTCTGGGCGGATAGCACCAAGCTTAGATTGCTGAGGGTTCTCTTGGCTGTGATCGACGGTTGGCATGCCGAAGGGATCGAGCTGAGCGCGTTCCGATTCTGGAATTAGGTCGATCCATTCCAAAGTAAGGACTGATTCCTCGGTTGATGGTGCTTCTGCGTATGCGGTTGTCGCAAACGGAAACAGAAGCAACCCAAGGATCAGCAAGAGTTTGTGTTGCATAATGTGTTCCTATATTAAATTCGAATGGTCATGCCATCAGCAAGTGATTGACGATACGCGCGGAATGCGGGAATAAAGCCAATGATAATTCCAGCAATTTGAACCATCATAATGAGTTTCCACTCATGTGGGGTGATTGCGGATATTGATATGTTGATACCATAACTTTGTTGCACGATAGGAGCAACTACTGCAATTAAACCAAAGAGCAATCCGACGCCTAACGTAATCCCAAGGAAAGTAAGCGCACTGGCTTCACTGATCAATAAACCGAATACGTGTCTTGGTCTCGCGCCCATCGCTCGTAGGATAGCCATCTCTCTACGACGCTCTTGTAAACTAGTCAGTAGACTGCTGAGCATCCCGAGTAGACCTGCTACAACGACAAAGCCAGATACGACTAGCAGTGCTTGCTCAGCAACCGCCATCATGCCCCACAATTCATGCAGTGCAATGCCTGGCATGATCGCGCTCAAAGGCTCTTGTCGGTAGGTATTGATTTCGCGTTGCAGTGCGAATGTCTGAATCTTTGAGTTCAGGCCAAGCATCATTGCTGTGATCTGTTTTGGCTGGAAGTCGTAGGTTTTCAGTGTTTCGGCATCCGGCGTATGACCAAGATTGGCTCCAGATTCCCAACCAACGTGAATGGCTTCAATAGCCTCAAGTGATACGTGCACCGTTTTATCTACTGGTGTTCCTGTTGGCGCAATGATACCGACGATCGTAAATGGTAGGTTGTCGTGGCGGCTGAATGCCACATCACTAATACCATGCGCTAGGATGATTTGATCACCAATCTCATAGTCGAGTTGTTTTGCTACATCCGCACCGATCACCACATCAAACAGCTCATTAAACTTACGGCCCTGTTGGAGAGTAAGTGGTTGCTTACTTCCATAGCGATAGTGCTCAAAGTAGCTGTGGTTGGTGCCCATTACACGGAAGCCTTTATGCGAGTCACCCAGAGAGATTGGAATCGCCCATTTTACCGCTTTATGCTGGCTGAACTCTTGGTAGCTCTTCCAGTCGATGTTATTGGTTGCGTTGCCGATTCTGAACACAGAATAGAGCAGTAGATTCACTTGCCCAGAACGACCACCGACAATCAGGTCGGTTCCAGAAATGGTATTGGCGAAGCTGCTTTTTGCCTCTGTGCGCACGCGTTCTACACCAAGCAGAAGAATGACGGAAACCGCTACGGTTAGAATCGTAAGAATGGCTGTGGCCTTACGGTTGAGCACACTTTTGAGCGCTAAGTGAGTGATTACTTTCATACGATAGCCTTCGCTTGGTTAACGGTCGTGAGGTCGATGCTGCGAGTGAACAGCTTTTCTAGCGTTGGGTCATGACTCACAAAGATCAGCGTGGAGTTGGCTTGGTCAGCCTGCTCGAGCAGCAGTTCAATGAAGGCTTCTCTGTTGTCATGGTCGAGTGCGGATGTTGGTTCATCGGCAATAATGATTTGTGGATGACCCATTAAAGCTCTTGCGGCCGCTACCCGCTGTTGTTGCCCGATGCTGAGTTCGGTTACGGGCTTATTCATCAATGCCTCTGGGAGTTTCAGTCTCTGTAGAAGCGTTTCAGCCGTGGCTTTTAATTCGTTATTCCCTTGGGTGACATTCTGTTTTCTGATGTTGGAAAACTGACAAGGTAGGGTCACGTTGTCCGTCACTGATAGGTATGGCAGCAGGTTAAATTGTTGGAAGATATAGCCTATATGGTCGGCTCTAAACTTGTCGCGTTGACGTGGCGATAGTTGGTTAAGGTCTTGACCCAAGATGGAAACTTCACCTTGTTGTGCTTGATTTATCCCCGTTAACAACCCTAGTAGTGTCGATTTGCCACAACCACTTGGCCCTTTAATAAAAAGGTGCTCTTTGGCATGGATATGAAGAGAGGGTATTTCGAGCGTTGGTGGAAGGTCTGGCTTCCAACGGAAACTGACGTTTTCCAATTTAACGACAAGCGATGATTGGTCAAAGGACATATAAGCTCCTACTCGCTAAGCGGTTTTGCTTAAATCGATATTCTAGGGAATTGCTCTATGAATCACTACTTGAGCGACTCTGGTTGTATGAGAGCAAGGCAGCCAAGTGAGTGCTCACTTGGCTGCTGTACGTTGTGTTTCTATATCAATGAAATATTAGAAACGGAAGCTAGTGTTGCTTGGCGTTAGCTTCTGTTGAGTCTGTGCGCGATCCGTTAATAGGTTCACAGTAATAGACTCTGTATTGGCAAAGTTAGAGAACCATTGTGTTTCAACTGTGTCTAGCTTAGCCACGTTTGAACATTGGTAGTGGTATTCGATTGTGAACTCACCGTGGCCACCTGCAGCATGGTCGTGGTCGTGACCTTCGTGGTCATCATGATCGTGCTTGTCATGGTCGTGACCTTCGTGGTCATCATGATCATGTTTGTCATGGTCGTGACCTTCGTGGTCATGATGATCGTGTTTGTCATGGTCGTGGTCATCATGATCATGTTTGTCGTGATCGTGACCTTCATGGTCGTGGTCATGGCCTTCATGATCATCTTGACCCAAAGTATGAGTCACAGATTTGTACTCTAGCGTACAATCCGCGCCTTCAAACGCGAATAGCTTGCTCGGTTGGTTCAGTAGTGCTGTCGCTTTTTCTAGTGCCGTTACTTGCTCTGGTGTTTGCGGAGCGTGTTCAAAACCAACAACGTCTGCACCCGGAGCGGTTACTTCGACTAAAAGCTCTTGGCCGTCTTGAGCGATGTTGACTTCAACTTCTCCGTGAACGTGAGCATCATGAGAGCGAAAGTGATCCTCAGCGATAGCGGTAGCAGATACTGTCATGCCGATAACAACGGCTAAAATAGAAGGTTTCATTGGGTATTCCTAAATAAAAAGATAAATTAAAAACAGATTAAATGATTAAGTCATCTTCATGGGTGGTGAACGGGCGAGATAAGCAAAGTACAGTCTTTGTAGCTTACGAGCTGGTTCATTGGATAGGACAATGAAATCGATATTTAATTCAGGAAGTTGTGGTAAATCGTGCGCGAACCCCAACTGACTGGCTGAAAACAGTTCACATTGGTGATGAGCGTGATGTTCCGGATCGGCATCTACGATGTGGTGCGCCACGGACCACGACAACATGATCATTAACCCGAGCATGCACAGGACGGAACGTCTAATTGTGAGTGAGTGGGCTCGCCAGATCATGATGAGTTAAACCAAAAAAGAAAAAGGACGTTGTTATAATATAACAACGTCCTTTCAAGAAATCTCGTAAAAGAGAGTAATTATTATTAAAGATTTGCTTTAATAAGTTGAATAACTTCAGAGACTTCGGTTTCGTTTAACGCCCCTTCTTTTACAAACAGGACCTTACCTTGTTTGTCTTGGACGATGATTGCAGAGCTCTCCTCTTTTAGAGCCCAAGCCGATGCCGCGGTACCTTCTTCATCCAGTACCATTGAAGACCAAGGAAACTCTTCCTTGCTGCTCTCAGCTGAAGATTTTACAAAAGATCCAGTACCCCAAATCGCATCATCTTGGTTGATGATGGTCGTGGTTTGGTATGCATCTTCTGGGAATTTAGACGCGGTAATTGCTGCCATTAGAGGCGCGTTGAGCTCTTTAGAGCTGCTGCGTCCGGCAATCGCTTGAACAACGCGAACTTTACCTAGCATGTCTGTGGTTGCCCAAGCTTGATAGCCTGTTGAACCGTCATTTAGAGTGATTTCACCGTGAGCAGTGACGCTAACCGGTGGTAGGGTTTCGCCGACAGATAAGTTGTGAGCATTGGCGAAGATTGGAGAGGCTGCGGCTAATAAAGCCAGTAGAGTTTTGTTTTTCATTATATTTTTGTTCCGCTTGTTGGTTTGCCCTCGAAGTATAATATGAAATAAACAAAATGCCTCGCTTACTTTTTTATCGTACGTCGTTGAAAGGTGTTGCGGAGTTGTTACTAAAGGGTATAATGCAACTATATCAAGGGAATCGACAGATTTTCTTGCTGTCAGCCAATGGAAATGGCTGTTATTTGTGCTTTGCTCAAAAGTGAAGAGCTGATCACAAACTGTTGTACTCAAAGGAATTGAGGTTGTCTATGCTACGTGAATTTTCTACTTACCGCCCTCGTCAAGTGGCGCGTTTCGTTAAAGTCCTGTTCAAAGGTCAATTCAGCATCGAAGGTATCGGTGAATTCAGATTCGACCAAGGAAAAGTCCTTCTTCCTGAAGTGACGGATCAAAAAAAGCTTAATGTATTTAAAGAAGTGAATGGCACCATCGCTTGTATGTCGATGTAGTACACATTGATTTCAATGGTTGGAGTGAAAGGGCTTGATGTATCAAAGCCCTTTTTTGTTTGTATCGGTTAATGATTTATTTACTGAGGTGGGAAGCAGACTCCAGTTCCGCCTAATCCGCAATAACCGTTTGGATTTTTAGCAAGATATTGTTGGTGGTAATCTTCGGCATAGAAGTACTCTCCGGCTGGCTGTACCTCCGTTGTGATTTCTGAACCTCGCGCAGCTTGCATCGCTTGTTGATAGCTATGCTTTGAAGATTCTGCAATGGATTGCTGTTCGTTGCTAAAGGTGTAGATCGCAGAGCGGTATTGAGTGCCGAGATCATTTCCTTGACGCATGCCTTGGGTTGGGTCATGACTTTCCCAGAAAGTTTTAAGCAGTGCTTCAAGAGGTAAGATACTTGGGTCAAAGACCACACGCACGACTTCCGTATGACCTGTTTGACCTGTACATACTTGTTGGTATGTCGGGTTATGAGTGAAGCCGCCAGCATACCCGACAGAGGTAGAAACGACCCCTTCAAGTTGCCAAAACAAGCGCTCAGCCCCCCAAAAACATCCAAGGCCAAGCAGTATCTCTTGTTGCCCTGAAGTGGGTGGAGCAAGCAGATCACTTTGATTCACGAAATGTGGTTCTGAGACTGTGATCGGGTATGGGTTCCCAGGCAAGGCTGTTGCTTCAGAAACCATTTGTTGTTTATTGAGCATTGCTATGTTCCTTTTAGAGGTATCTATACGCGTTAACTGTCTTTAAATATACGAGTAACTCTTTAAATTAGACCGTTTTATTGCTTGAATTATTACAGACGCGCTATTGAATTAGCGGTATGATTTCCCTTTGATTCTTAACGTATTGATAACTTCTCCCAATTAATCATGATAAGAAAAACTATACCAGTTCTGATTGGCACCTTGCTCTCCTCAAGCTTTGCCTTTGCCGATGTCTCTCTTGAAATTGAGGGACTGGATGGCGCGCTTGAAGATAATGTCGATGCCTACCTGAGCGCTATTCCGGAAGAAGAGTATTCTGTATCTTTGCGTTTTCAGTCTCGTTTAGAATCAATGATCAAAGAAGCAGTAAATGCTTTGGGTTATTACCACCCTGAAATCACCTTTACGCCTTCTGAAGATGACAGCGAACTCTTAGTGAACGTTAAGCCTGGTGAGCCTGTTGTTATCTACACCTCTGATATCGTTATCTCCGGAGAAGCGGAAAACGATCCTGACTTCTTAGCATTAGTTGCAAAAAGTAACCTTCAAAAAGGCAAGGTGTTGAATCATAGCCACTACGACTCGCTTAAATCATCAATGCGCAACCTAGGGTTAGCCAAGGGTTACTTTGACGGCAATTACGAACTGAGTCGTCTTGAGGTTGCCCCTGAACTTAACCGCGCTTATGTTCGTTTACATTATGACAGCGGTATTCGTTATCACTTTGGTGAAACGACCGTAACAGGCAGTCAGATTGAAGAGGATAAGGTTCAGTCATTGAAGCCGTTTGAGCAAGGTCAGCCTTATGAGATCGCCAAGGTCGGTGAATACAATCAGAACTTATCTAATACCGATTGGTTCTCTTCCGTGTTTGTTGAGCCCGACCTTGCCGAATTGGGTAACGGTCGTGAAATACCAATGAAGGTGAGCTTAGCGCCTCAGGCTCGAAATCAGCTCGAAACCGGTATTGGTGTCTCTACCGATCTAGGGGTTAAAGGCAGCCTGAAGTGGAAAAAGCCGTGGGTAAATAGCAGCGGTCACAGCTTCAATAGTAGCCTCTCTATCTCGAAGCCAGAGCAAACCATTACTGCCAGCTACAGAATACCGCTCGATGACGTACTCAATGACTACTATCAAGTTACTTACGGTATGAAGAATGTTGACAATCGAGATACCAGGAGCCTGGAGTCCAACCTGAAACTTGAGCGTTTTTGGCGTTTAGATAACGGTTGGCAGCGCACTGTATTCGTTCGTTATTTATTAGAGAACTATGAACAGGGCCTTCAAGATGATGTCGCGCAGTTTGTACTGCCGGGTATCTCTTTTTCTCGTACGCGTACTCGCGGTGGTGCGATGCCGATGTGGGGTGATAAGCAAACCATTATGTTGGAAGCTGGGGATGATTCGCTGCTTTCTGAAACTAAGGTGATTCGTTTTCAGGGCAGGACGGCTTGGATTCGTAGCCTTGGCGAAAACCATCGCGGTCTAACGCGCTTAGAATATGGTGCTAACTTTGCGGATGAATTTGAAAAGCTATCTCCATCTCTGCGATTCTTTGTGGGTGGTGATAATAGCCTTCGTGGTTACGGCTATGAGTCTATCTCCCCTGTAGATGAGAGCAACGCGCTAACGGGCGCGAAGTTTATGACCACAGCGAGTTTTGAGTACCAATATCGCCTTTATGGCAACTGGTGGGGGGCGATGTTTTATGACATTGGTGACGCCTTTAATGATACGCCTGATTTAAAAGCGGGTACCGGTGTTGGTATTCGTTGGGCATCTCCGGTAGGGCCTGTGAGTCTCGACTTTGCTTGGGGCCTGGATGCCGACCCAGGTGATGAATTCCAAATACACTTCACTTTAGGGCCTGAGTTATGATTAAAGTGATTGGCAAAATTTTCAAATGGACTTCGATCTCTATCGTCTCTATTTTGCTGCTAGTTCTGACCTTAGTTGGTCTCGCTCTATTCACCAATCCGGGCTTAAATGCCGTACTTTGGGGAGCCGAAAAGGCTTTACCACAACTCAAAGTTGAGAGTACTAAAGGCGCGCTTTTCCCTCGTTTTAGCCTTCACAACGTTCAATTTGTCGATGAAAGCCTGCACATCAACACTCAGCTCGACAAGATTGAGTTGGCGATCAATCCAAGATGTCTGTTGGACCCTCAAGTTTGTGTTGATGAGCTGACTCTACAAGGGCTCGATTTCGCCTTTACTGAACTTCCACCGCCTGCAGAGGAAGAAGCAGAACCAACAGCACCGTTAACCTCTATCTCGACGCCATTACCCATCACTCTTAATCGTGTGAATTTTGACGATATCTCTCTCGATGTTCTGGGAAACAAGATTGATTGGCAACGTTTTTCAACGGCGATGAATATGAAGGGAGACGTGTTAACTATCTCTCCTACCGTATTCGATGACCTTACCGTTAAACTCGCTGAAACAGAGCCTTCGGTTGAAGAGGATGCAAAACCGGAAACGGCTAAGGAAGCTGAAGCGATTGTTTTACCAGAAGTATGGATTCCGTTGACGGTCGCTCTTGAACGCTTTGATTTGAATCGCTTTAAACTTGCTCAAGAGACGCCAATCATCGTCAATCACCTAGGACTTGAAGCGAAAGTAGGTGAGCATGATGTCGATGTACAAACGCTTGAGCTGGATATGCCACAAGCTGAGGCAGACCTCAGAGCAAAGGTACAGCTGAAAGGAGGGTACCCTCTTGAACTTGACCTCTCAGCCCTAGTTAAAGAGACCGACGTGGCGGGGCAGAAGCTTCAATTATCAGCGAAAGGTAGTGTGGAAGAGCTAACGCTGGATGCCACGTTATCAGAGTTGATTGAAGCTAAGCTATCTGGCGAACTTAAACCTTTAGAGCCAACACTGCCATTTGATCTTGAAATGAATGACGGCAAAGCGCAATGGCCTTTGAAGGGCAATAGTGACTATCAGGTTGCCATTAAACAATTAAAAACCAACGGTTCACGGGAAGGCTTTCAGTTAAACCTAGACGCCAACGCCAAGGGTAAAGATATCCCAGATATCAGTCTTGATGTTGAAGGTGCAGGTAGCACTGAGCATATTGACTTAAAGCGCCTTGATATTGCGACATTGGGCGGGCATGTCACTGGTGCAGTTAAGGCCAACTGGAAAGAGCTTGTGAACTGGCAAGCGGATATTGGTTTGCAGCATATTCAGCCCGGTTTGCAATGGCCAGAAGCGGAAGGGGACATCAGTGGTAACCTCAAGACATCTGGCAGCTTAACTGAGGTTGGTGGTTGGCAAGTGGAGCTACCAACTTTAGATATCGATGGCATCTTAAGAGAGTACCCACTCAACATTAAAGGTCAGCTCTCTGCGTCAGATAAAACAGCCTCCGGGGAACCGAGTGTTGAAACTTCAGGGCTGCGCCTATCGCACGGTGTCAACGCGATCAATGTGGTTGGTAAGCTGGATAAGCAATGGGATATGGATGTCGCTATTGATTTTCCAGACCTGGTGAAAAGTGTCCCGGACTTGAGAGGTACGTTGGTTGGTGATATCGCGCTATCAGGGCCTATGAAAGAGCCAAATGTCGATTTAGGCCTGAACATTAATAGCGTTAAATGGAAAGACGAAGCAACACTCGATAGTTTAGCTCTGAATGGCTCTGTAACGCCGTTGCCAGCACCTCAAGCCGATATTGTGCTTAAAGCTAATGGCATCAGCTACCAAGAACAGAAGGTGGAAAGTGTTGAGTTAAAGGTGGATGGTGGTGAGAAGAGTCACAAGCTCACTCTGGATGTTGTTTCCGACATCGTATCAACCAGCCTCGCTATCTCAGGCGAATTGGTTCAGAAGCCATCAATGGTTTGGAAAGGTGCACTTGAGCGCGTGACGCTTTCAACGGAGCAGGGGCCATGGCGACTTGAGAAGCCCGTTGCTATCACAGCGGATATTGATAAGCAGTTTGCGGATGTCGCGGCACACTGTTGGTTGCAAGCTGATTCAAGTGTCTGTCTGACCGAAGATATTCGAGCAGGTAAATCTGGCGCGGCCAAGCTTGCGATTACTGATTTCGACTTTGAACAGGTTAAACAGTTTATCCCTAAGGCAACACAACTAACAGGCTCAGTTAATGTGCAAGCTGAGGCTAAATGGGATGAGAAAGTGGCACCTGAAGTTAGTGCTAAAATTGAACTGCCGAAAGGGCAAGTCATTCAAGATGCGGGGGAGTCGATCACATTAGGTTGGGAGAGCATTAAAGTAAACGCCAAACTAAAAGACAATCGACTTGAGGCAGATTGGCTACTTGACGTAACTGATAACGGAGACCTGACTGGTTCTTTGGTTCTTCCTGATGTAGTTGTTGAAGACAAGCAAGTTGAGGCGGCGCTACAGCTCAGTACTTTCCATCTTGATTTCCTAGCTCCACTGTTAGGTGAATACAGCTTGTTGCAAGCCAACTTGTCTAGTGACCTCAAGGTACAAGGCTCATTGATGCATCCTCAAGTCTTCGGCTCATTTTCGGTAGAAGACATGCAAGTGAAAGGAGACATCACGCCTGTGGATATCAAAGACGGTCGTATTGGACTCGACTTCGATGGATACAGTGCCAATCTCGATGCAGCGATTGTTACCCCTGATGGTCAATTGGACGTTGAAGGTAAAGGGCAATGGCAAGATCTTGAAGCATGGAGCACACAGGTGCGAGTGTTTGCCGATGACTTGATGGTCGATGTGCCGCCGATGGTCAAAGTGAAAGTTGTGCCTGATATGACGATAGATGTCTCTCCAAAGCTTGCGCGTATCACGGGTGATATTTCATTACCTTGGGGACGTATTGTTGTTGAAGAGCTACCACCGAGTGCCGTTGGTGTCTCTTCTGATCAGGTGATTCTCAATAAAGATCTGCAACCTGAAGGCGAAACTAAAGTTCCGTTTAATGTAGAAACCAATATTAATATCTCGATTGGTGATGACTTTAAATTGTCTGCATTTGGTCTAGAGGGTGATCTAGTGGGTAAGCTAAATGTCGCGCAACGAGACCAGGGACCGTTTATTACCGGTGAGGTCAACATCGTTGATGGTACCTATCAATCATTTGGACAGGATCTGATCATCAAAGAGGGTAAGATCTTGATGAATGGTCCACCCGATCAGCCCTATGTCGCGATCAATGCGATTCGAAATCCTGACAATACACAAGATGACGTGACGGCGGGGGTTAGAGTGACAGGCCCAGCAACGGAGCCAAAAATTGACATTTACTCCGATCCTTCGATGCCACAAGCCAACGCATTGTCTTACTTGCTTCGTGGACAAGATATCGATGGTGAAGCGGGCAGTGGCTCGATGACTACAACCTTAATCGGCCTGAGTTTAGCTAAAAGCGGTAAAGTGGTGGGAGAGATTGGTGAGGCCTTTGGTGTTCAAGATCTTCAACTTGATACCGCAGGCTCTGGTGAAGATTCACAAGTCACGGTAAGCGGCTATATTCTCCCGGGCTTACAAGTGAAATACGGTGTTGGTATCTTCGACTCTTTGGGGGAATTCACAGTGCGTTATCGTTTGATGCAGGACTTGTACGTAGAAGCGGTTTCTGGCGTAGACAGCGCGGTAGACCTACTCTATCAATTCGAGTTTGAGTAATTGTTTGATGGAGTGGGATTAGCGATGTCACACCTGGTGTTTGTGTATGGGACGCTGAGAAAAGGGCAACATAACCATCATTTTTTAAAGCAGAGTAAGAAGTTAGGTGATTGGATAACCCCTCCTCAATTTGCTCTGTACGATTTAGGTCGATATCCAGGCATGATTTTCGGAAAGAAAAAAGTGGTTGGGGAGGTCTATATAGTCAACGACGATGTTTTGGCTTCGCTCGATCGGCTCGAAGATGTACCTATTGAGTACCGTCGTGAACAAATTGAGACTATATTTGGATTAGCGTGGGTTTATTTGTATCAGTTTGATTTAACTGAGCAACGAGAGATTCTTTCTGGTGACTGGTGTAAACGAGAATAAGCGTTTGAAGTATGAGCCAGGAGTATAGTTCCGACGTAGTAGTTAGAGTCTCAATGAGTCTTTCTAGTAGGAGGAAATTATGAAATATCTAGTATTGGTGTTTTCTATCGTGCTTTTCGGTTGTGCGCAATCTCCACCATCTACATCGAATGTCGATGATTGGCAGCTGTTTGGTGAGCAAACTGCGATGAAGGGATTCACAAAAAAAGATGAAGCGACGTTATCTAAGTCAGCAGCATCCCCAATTGATTCTGAACTTTATGCTGCATATGACAAGGGATACGAGGCTGGTCGAATAGAGTATTGCTCTCAGAACCCAAGATCATTGGGGCGTAAGGGTGAGCAGTACCATGGTATTTGTGATGATATCGACAAGTGGTTCCGTATTAAGTTTGAAGGTGGTGCGCAGTCGAAGATTGATCTTCGCTAGACCTTGTCAAAGTCTATATACAACAAAGCCAGTACGCGAGTACTGGCTTTTTAGTCACTGAGAAAACTAAGCTTTAAGCTTCATCTCGGTTTAGCTCAAGAAACTCTTCTACTTTGTTTACCATGTTCTTTGAACCAACAAAGAATGGTACACGCTGATGTAGTTCAGTTGGCTTGATGTCCATAATACGCTGAACACCATCAGAAGCTACGCCGCCTGCTTGCTCCATGATGAAGGCAATTGGGTTGCACTCATATAGAAGACGCAGTTTACCGTTCGGGTGACTTTGCGTGCTCGGGTACAGGTAGATACCGCCTTTTAGCAGGTTACGGTGGAAGTCTGATACCAGAGAACCAATGTAACGTGAAGTGTATGGACGGTTGTCACTAGGCTCATTCTCTTGGCAGTACTTAATGTACTTTTTCACACCCGTTGGGAAACGAATGTAGTTGCCTTCATTGATTGAGTAGATCTTACCTTCATCTGGGATCATCATGTTTTCGTGAGAAAGACAGAAAGTCCCCAGCGATGGGTCGTAAGTAAAGCCGTTCACGCCATTACCGGTTGTGTAAACCAGCATAGTTGAAGAGCCGTAGATTACGTAGCCCGCTGCAACCTGCTTGTTACCAGGCTGTAGGAAGTCTTCTTGGGTTGGTGGCGTACCAATAGGTGATACACGACGGTAGATAGAGAAGATCGTACCCACAGACACGTTCACATCGATGTTTGATGAACCATCTAGTGGGTCCATTAGCACCACGTACTTAGCGTTTTTGTTCAACTCTTTGTTGAATGCTACCGCTTCGTCTTCCTCTTCACTCGCTACACCACATACCTGGTCACGAGCTTCCAGAGCTGCTTTGAATTTGTCATTCGCGTAAAGATCAAGCTTCTGTTGCGCTTCACCTTGTACGTTGTCGGTGCCGACAGCACCAGTAATGTCGACAAGACCCGCTTTATTGATTTCTCGGTTAACGATTTTCGCAGCAAGACGGATCGACGATAAAAGGGATGATAGATCACCACTTGCATGGGGAAAGTCACTTTGTTTCTCAACAATGAACTCACCAAGGGTGCGCATCTCAGACATGTTATTTCCTTAAACTTCTCTGAATAATTGGGGGATTCAAGCGCTATTGGGCTGCCTCTTAAGTGGGCATTATTCATCTAGTCGCTTACGTAAATTCTAAGCTTTAGATCTTTTTAATGGTAATGAAGTAAGCGACACAGATCTCACTTAGAATGTCGACTAAATTTGTTTTGCATTGTGACTCGCTTTTGTTGGGTGATTCATGATAAGAAATGCACATAATCTTGATTAAGAAATCAGTCTTTTTGCCCGTTTTTTGGAAGCGATATATGCATATTCATATCTTAGGAATTTGCGGCACCTTTATGGGTGGTGCAGCGGTGTTAGCCCGTCAATTAGGTCACAAAGTGACAGGTTGTGATGCCAATGTTTACCCGCCAATGAGTACACTATTAGAGTCGCAAGGCATCGAAATCATTGAAGGTTTTGACCCGAGCCAACTAGAGCCAAGACCTGATCTGGTGGTGATTGGCAATGCGATGAGTCGTGGCAATCCTTGTGTTGAATATGTACTAAATAACAACCTTAAATACACCTCGGGACCTCAATGGCTACAAGAGTTCCTGCTGCATGACCGTTGGGTTCTAGCGGTGTCTGGGACTCATGGTAAAACGACTACGGCTAGCATGCTGGCATGGATCTTAGAGGATTGTGGTTATGCGCCGGGCTTCTTAGTCGGCGGGGTGTTGGGCAACTTTGGTATCTCTGCTCGATTGGGTGAGAGCATGTTCTTTGTTGTTGAAGCTGACGAGTATGACAGTGCTTTTTTTGATAAGCGTTCTAAGTTTGTTCACTACCATCCTCGCACTTTGGTGATGAACAACCTTGAGTTTGATCATGCGGATATTTTCGACGATCTTGAAGCGATTAAGCGCCAGTTCCACCACTTGATTCGTACTGTTCCAGGCAATGGGCGAATTTTCGCTCCTCAACAAGACCGTGCTCTTGAGGATGTATTGTCTCGCGGTTGTTGGAGTGAAACGGAATTTGCTGGGGAAGGGGCGGATTGGCGTGCGGAAAAGCTGGTCAAAGATGGCTCGCAGTTCAACGTGTTCTTCCAAGGTGAGTGTGTCGGAAAGGTTGATTGGCCGCTGGTGGGTGATCATAACGTCAACAATGCCTTGATGGCGATCGCAGCTGCAAGACATGTTGGCGTGACTCCTGATCTGGCATGTGAGTCTTTGGCGAAATTTATCAATACCAAGCGTCGTTTAGAGCTAAAAGGGGAAGTTGCTGGGGTAACTGTGTACGACGATTTTGCGCATCACCCAACTGCAATTGAACTAACTTTGGGTGGCTTACGTAATAAGGTCGGCAACAACAAAATTATCGCCGTATTAGAGCCTCGCTCTGCTACGATGAAACGAGGTGTGCACAAAGAAACCCTTGCCGATTCATTGAAGCAAGCAGACAGCACTTTCTTATTCCAACCAGACAACATCGATTGGTCGGTTAAAGATGTCGCAAACGCTTGTCATCAGCCCGCTGTTGTCAGTGACGACCTAGATGCCTTAGTCGCAAGTATTGTTGAGCAAGCGCAATCTGGTGACCAAATTTTGGTGATGAGCAATGGTGGTTTTGGTGGTATTCATCAGAAATTACTTGATGGATTGGCGGCCAAAGGTTAAATACACGCGTTCTAATCGATTTAAGAAGTACAAGAGATCATGACCAAACAGAGTAAAGCGATTACCCTCGCATTCACTGGCGCTTCTGGTGCCCCATATGGTTTGCGCTTACTAGAGTGCCTACTCGCCGCTGACTATCAGGTGTACCTGTTGATATCGTCAGCCGCCAGAGTGGTGCTTGCAACCGAACATGATCTCAAACTGCCTTCAGGTCCCGATGCGGCCAAAGTGGCATTGGTTAAACACCTAAATTGCGACCCTGAGCGTTTGGTTGTGTGTGGTAAAGACGATTGGTTCTCTCCTGTTGCGTCAGGCTCTGCTGCACCGAAGCAGATGGTGGTTTGTCCATGCTCGGCAGGGAGTGTTGCATCAATTGCCCACGGTATGTCAGATAACTTGATTGAACGCGCTGCGGATGTTGTCATGAAAGAGCGCGGCCAACTGCTGTTAGTGGTTCGAGAGACGCCATTCTCGACGCTACACTTGGAAAATATGCACAAACTCTCGACTATGGGAGTGACCATCATGCCCGCAGCTCCTGGTTTTTATCATCAGCCAAAATCGATCGATGACCTTGTCGATTTCATGGTGGCTCGTATTCTTGACCACCTAGGTATTGAGCAGGGTTTAGTACCAAGATGGGGCTACGATCAGCGCCATTAAGGCGAACTTTGTAGCTTATTGGTTAAAATACAATTACAATTCTGCTCACTCATCGGGGAGCTAAACATTCAAATTATGAATGGCGGCTGAGATCAAGTATCAACTTGGGACCCGTAAACCTGAACCAGATAATGCTGGCGTAGGAATTGAGTTAGGCAGTACTTTTCCATTGTCCTCCCTCAAGCCTGTGCCGCTCAGACCATGGAGAGCGTCCAGTGAAATTTGCATTAACCACTCTTGCTGTTACTACAGCAGCTTCTTTTTCCGCACTAGCGTCCGATAATACTCTAACTGTTTATACCTATGACTCTTTCGCTGCAGACTGGGGCCCGCGTCCCGCTGTCGAGAAAGCATTTGAAGAGAAATGTGGTTGTGACGTGAACTTTGTTGCGCTGGAAGACGGTGTTTCAATTCTTAACCGCTTGCGTCTAGAGGGTGGCAATAGCAAAGCCGATGTTGTTCTTGGTCTTGACCAAAACCTAATGGCGGAAGCTAAGAAAACAGGCCTACTATCTGAACACAACGTCGATACTTCTTCTGTTGTGCTACCTAATGGCTGGGACGACAGCACCTTTGTTCCTTATGACTTCGGTTACTTCTCATTTATCTACAACACAGAAAAGCTATCAAACCCACCTAAGAGTTTGAAAGAGTTGGTTGAGCAGCGTGATGATCTTAAGGTGATTTACCAAGACCCTCGTACTTCAACACCAGGCCAAGGTCTGATGTTGTGGATGAAGTCGGTTTATGGCGATGATGCAACTCAAGCGTGGAAACAGCTTTCCAAGAAAACCGTTACTGTCACCAAAGGCTGGTCTGAGGCTTACTCAATGTTCCTTGAGGGCGAGTCAGATATGGTGCTTTCATACACGACCTCACCGGCTTACCACATCATCGCTGAAAGCGACACTAAGTACGCGTCTGCTGACTTTGCTGAAGGTCACTACACGCAAGTGGAAGTGGCAGCAAAAGTGAAAGGCAGCGATAATGAGAAGCTAGCGGATGAGTTTATGGCATTCATTCTAAGTGACGAATTCCAATCGGCGATGCCAACGGGCAACTGGATGTACCCAGTGACGGATGTCGAGCTCCCAAAAGGGTTTGAGCAACTGACGATGCCTAAGAAATCTCTAAGCTTTACCTCTGAAGAAGTGGCTGAGAAGCGTAAGCCATGGATTCGTGAGTGGCAAAACGCCCTGACTTTTTAATTGAGTGCCCGACGTCGGGCATTAAGCCTCTATCCCAATTAGGGGCTAAACATCGAGACAATCACTCTTTATGTTAAAAAATACACCTAAGGTGGGTATTTGGGTCGCGTTGATCATTACCGCCTTTGTGGTTTCATCGGTAGGGGGGTTGCTAAGCAAAGCCCCCTCTCTTGATATCAGCCAAGTATGGTCTGATCCGTACTATTGGCACGTTACCAAATTCAGTTTCTACCAAGCGACGCTATCTATGTTATTGAGCGTTGTATTTGCAGTTCCTGTCGCTCAT
>NZ_JAHGAN010000026.1:0-7469 GCF_030248625.1 Vibrio sp. D420a
ACACTAAAAATCTGTTACCTGAAAGACTAGGACTCCATGAGCTCCATACGGTGGTAAAAGACCGAGTCAAATTGCATATCTGCAGGCATAGTAATAATGCCCATCCGCACACTCTCTATCGCCAGTCTGTGATGCTCGGTCAGTTCGCCATTTACCGGATATGAAAGAACAATGTTGAACGCTTCTTTGGCCAACTGCAACATTGGGTTATCTGGTACCGTTTCTTCAGCAAGCTTGGCTCGCTCCTGCGCTTCCGCTTTATTGTCACTTTTCCGCTTCCATTCAAATAGAAACTCTAATGCGACAATGCTCTTACCTCTGTAACGCGCTTTATAACCATAAGACCCTGACTCTTCATCAACAAGAAATGCGAGTTCCTTCTTTACCTCTTCATTAGAGGAGAGCTCTTCAATCGGCTTACGGATGCAGCGCTCTAAGAAAACCTTATTATTGCCGTAGCTTGACTTTGTCAGCGTACCTTTCTCATCTAATAAGCCAAACAATCCATGTAATTGCTCAATGGATTGCTCATGTAGCTTCATTCCCGACTTTTTAAAGCGGGACAAAATGCTATACAAACGCTTAGAGTGCTCCGATTTCAGGCTTCTAAAGGAAAGGTGGTTAATTTGCGCATGACCTGCCGATTGCGCTAAGTAAGCATCCATCAGCTCAGCGTTCGGCACCATGATCAGTGCGCCTTTCTTATAAGCAACACGGCTAAAGAGTGGCATAAAATCAAATTCTTGCTCGGCGTCGTTCATTAAGCCGACTTTACGAGAAGAGAGGCGCTTGGCCATTGGCTTAAGCGTTGGATACAACTGCTTTGCAGACAAACCAAACCACTCTTTCAACACTTCAGATTGAAAAGTGTATTCTGGAGCATAAACATGCCGACCTTCTTGATAAGCCACCCAGTGATCTTCATGCAAACGCGATAAGAACAAGGCAAAGGTATCGTGCTCACGGGCAGTTAAGCCAAGCTGACTAAATACAAGTGCATGACTTTTCTTGAAAAAGTCGTTCGGTAACTCTCGATAGTCTTCTGTAGTTATCAGTTGGCGATGGTCTGGCTGATCTGTCATAGTAATTAGCTTCAGGTAACAGGTTTTTAGTCTCAGATAAGAGTAAGACTAAATCTACGTAACCTCAAGAAGAAAGATCGCATTAATTGACTAAATTCCTGTAACCTTCAAAAAAATGCTAACATTATTTGACCAATCTAGCCATTCAGAGGATAAAAACGTTTTAGGCACTAAAAATATGTGACCCATAAACTAAAAAAACGATCATATACACTAAAATGTTGTTACCCATATACTAATTAAACGATCAAGTAGACTAAAAATAAGATCAATAACACTAAAAATGCGTTACCTACTGGTTGTTATCTAATTGATTTTAAATGTTTTTTAGGCCTTTATAGATCTTATATACTTTATAGATCCTATAGAGGTTATATACTGTTATAGAGTCTGTGGATAATGTGAATAACCGATATTTAGTATTTTTCAGACCACTTATCCACATGAAAACGCTGTAATTTATTTCCGATCAACACGACAAACAAACATGCACCTCATGTAACCGATCGTCTAGATCATTCTTAAATGATCGCAAAATATCGACTTAAACGATCATCTCCCTCTTTTCCAATGATATGGCTAAAAATGAGTCATTTAGATAAATCACTAGCGAGATAAGCAGTTTCTAGCCGTAATACTCATCAATTAGGATTCATACCTAAGTCGATGCGGATCACTTACGCCAACGACAATAAATAATTGGGTGATTAAAAAATGAATGACAATTCTCTTTTCGTCCTCGGCGGAGACGTTCTGCACATGCAGAGATAAACAAGTTCACGGTAATGATTCACTATGTTGTGGTAGAGCATGAGGATGCGATAAATCATGTAGAGTGATTTAACCAACTAACGCAGTGAGTAAATGGAAGGGGTTAACGTCCCAACCGACAAATGGTGTGGCGAGCCATCAGTTATGCCCAGCCCTAACTAATACACTGACAAATTACGCGCTTGATAAAAAAACAGAATTGAAAAGCTACAACTTAAATTGGTCTTAATGGTGGGAAATTTTAGGTAGATGTTCACGTATTTATGTGTCATTACCCAGCCCGCCATAGGACCTTTTTTGTCTGAAGAAAATACGGAATTAATGACGGTTTTAATCGTACCTCTCATCCTGAATGTCTCTATCATCCATCATCACTATCGTTTACCCCTTACTTCGATCTAAATATTTTTCTTCGTTCAGAAAAACTCACGTGAGTCTCGGACGTTTTATTCGAAGTTAATCGAGCGCGATCCCCACTATTAAAATACACAGTTACATGAAAGACTTGCACTGATCGCAAAGCCTCGCTTTGCGATATCTTCACACTAATATTCGCGTACTCTGAGGTTTCAACTTTACGGAGACCTCATGAGATTTTTGAAACTGCGCACCGACCATAAACGAGTGAGAAAAAACGGCAGCCCGTACATAACACCGCTGATCGTCGACTCCCCACGTCGGTTTGCACCATCCAAAGATCGCAAAGAGACCACCTTCAAACGTACCCAATGCCAACTCATTACCGGTGCACACGATTCAGGAAAAAGCCGCTGGCTTAGCCGACTAATTGAAAAACACGATGGGATTTGGGGAAACAAACACCAACCCGTGTTACTTGAAACCTTATTACCCATGACCAGTTGGGTAGAGAACGAAGCCGTTGCAAAGTGGTATGAGAAGCGACGCAAGATCACTGAAGACCCAGATCTTAAAACCGAGTGGCGTAGGCTCAACTTACAACTTAAGGCCGACGCACTTGCGGAGTATTTATTAGATACCGGCGCACTGCTGTTCGTAGATGATGCGCATAAACTGTCAGGCAGAAAAGCCCAAGTGGCTCGTTCATGTTTGCTATCTAGCAATATCTGGATCATGACGGCCAGCGAAGAGGGTCGCCTACCCCCTTCCGTTCGCCCAGTGATAGAACGCCGAAACCCGCAACGCACCAACCTGTTAACCGATGCAAGCTACGATACAACCAAAGCCCTTATTTGGTTTATTGTTGCGATGTGTGTGGTTGCCGGTGCCTGGGAAGCTGGCGCTGTAGTTGGTGGGTTACAGATGCTCGGTTCTGGCCGTAGGTCAGCCCGGGCTGATTAAGCAGAATCCAATGAATATAGCCTTTGCTTTGCTGCTATTTGGGGGAGCTTCCATGGTGAGCGCAAATGATTGGGGGATCAGCTCACCATGGAGTGAACCTACCGTTTTACCGCCCGAGTCTAGGCCATTCGAGTTGCCGACGTTACACGGTGACGCCCCGCACTTTAATACCCCTGTCCCTGCCTTGTTACCAGCACCGAAGATTGACCCAGACGTTATTTTTAATTCAGTGCTGCACTGCTATCCAGAGAAGAGCAAATTCAAGATCGACATCGATATTGTGGCCGGTGTGCGTTCCAACATGGATGAGTACAACAGCGATGACTGGCCAGAGATCTCTGAACACTACATTGGCATTGTTGGCAAAATGCCCCTTTATTCAACCACCGAACAGTCGCGAGAGCGCCAGTGGGAATATCAACGCCGAACTGCGACCGCTACAGCCGTCGCTGCTTTTACCAAAGCGCTGGCCAACCGCAACTATGCCTATCGAACCATGGGGCTCTACTTGGCACTTGAGGCACGTTCTCAAGCCAGGGTGAGTAAAGGTATTGCGAATGTCGATGAGCAGATCGCTCTACTCGAGAAAGTTGCCATAGCGCACCGTGATGTATTAACGCATGAGGCCACGCTGGTTGAACAGCGCCTTGCTTTAGTCGCGATGTGTGAAGAGAGCCAAAGTCTCGGGATGAACACTTACCTACAAAAAATAGCCGTGCTACCGAAGCAGACAGCCCAGGTGACGAACGAATGAAATGGCTCAACCACACCTTGATTGCGGGGGCCTTGTGTGCGGTGGTTTCCCCACCTCATGTAGCCGTCTGTGTTGCGGGCGCAACCGCGCCAGATTGGATGGAGTATGTTTATAAGCTGTCCGGTAGGCCAATCAAACATAGAGGCCCCACTCATGTCTTTACTCATTGGTTAATGGCTGCCCTCGCCTTCACCTTAGTTTGGGATTATCACGGCTTAGGGATGGCGTTTGCTTGGGGTGGCGTCAGCCACATCTTGACCGATGCGATGACAGTATCTGGCGTGCCCTTCTCACCATACAGCGACCGACGCTTTCATTTATTCGGCGGACGATTTAGAACCGGCGACCCCGTCGAGTACGCGATTTCAGCAGGAGTGATTGTCGCGTGCGTAGCCCTCTCCCACCTCACTGGAGGTCACGGGTTTGCCCCCTTCTTCTACGATTGGGGCGGGCTTTATCAGCGCGGATTGATTGACGGACTAGAGTGGAAAACCAATCGATTTAGGTTGATTTAGACGGGTTGGTTTTCGAAAACAACCCCCATTGTCCCCAAAGTTTTTTGAATGGGATCGTGGGTGTGTTGGTTCCTTTCGACGTGACGCTGCCGCCCAGATTAATAGGGCTCTTGGGTGCTTTCCATAAAGCCAGAATGAACATGTACCCTACCCTATTTTCACGCAAACACCCCCCATTGTCCCCAAAGGTTTTTGAGTGGGATAGTGGGTGAGTTAGGGAGTTTCCATGTGTCGCTGAAACCCATTGAAATAGGACGTTTGGGAACTTTTCATAAAGTCAGAATGAGCATGCTCCCCACTCTGTTTTCTCAAAAACAACCCCCATTGTCCCCAGAGGCTTTTGAGTAGAGGAACGAGCCTGGCTAAGATGCTTTTGCCCCTTTTCTTCTTAACACAATTACTCAGTGGCGGATCACATCACTGGAATCGCAGTACTTTTATTCATGATTGACGGAAGGTGCAAGAAAGCTCCTAGAAATGAGCAAAAAGAGCATGTTTGACCTTTCCTCTAAAAGTGAGTAGTCATGCGAAAACACTTTAATAGGCGACAACCTGAAGAATTAGAAGAATCAATAAATCTGTGTTTATAACTCGTGGCGAATCTCACTTGAGTAATATGCTATGTGTACTCTTGATTGTTTATTGAATCAATAAAGTCTCGTAAGCCTCTAGCTTTAAACTCTGTCAGTATAATTACAAGAAAGCCTAAAGCAGCAACAGAAACTAACATTGAGCTAATAATGTGACTAGTGAATTGATAGCCATTTAATCCAGTGAACAGCATCAATGCATGAGCTGAACCTGTGAGCCAGTCGTTAGTTTTTAGCTCATATGTATTGGAGGCAATATCGTGGTGGATAAAAACGTGATTACACAGGCCAGAAAGTTTTACTGTGATCTTACGGTCTTTTATCTTCGCCTTAAAACCTCTCCTTATAAGCTCTTCTAGTAACTTTTCCATGGAGTAACTCCTTATTTATCAATTGAATAACTAATAATCTTATCGTATAGCACAGCATACAAAATGTGACACAACAAAAAAATCAAGAAACACTTGGTTGAAGTCTGTTCAATGGTGCATAGAGTTCCATTTTGATTGCATGGAGTGTAACTTGATGAAAAAGTTCAGATGCTCATTTTTGTCCATAACTGAGCATATGAGTCACCGCTTAAAACGGTGACCCTTTGCATTTTGGAGTACTAAAAGTTATCTGAGAGATAGATTCAGGCTGTCGCTGCTAAATTGAAAATGTCCAAAAATTAGTTAGGGCTTCAAGTTTATTCCTTCTCTAATATTCTCTGTTCCTTACCCAAAACAACCCCCGTTGTCCCCAGGGTTTTGGGAGGGATAGTGGGTGTGTTGGTTCCTTTCGACGTGACGCTGCCGCCCAGATTAATAGGGCTCTTGGGTGCTTTCCATAAATCCAGAATGCGCATGCCCTACTCTGTTTTCTCGCAAAACAACCCCTATTGTCCCCAGAGGTTTTCGAGTTGGATTATGGGCGTGTTAGTGCGTTTCCATGTGTCGCTGAAACCCATTTAAATAGGACGTTTGGGAACTTTTCATAAAGTCAGAATGAGCATGCTCCCCACTCTGTTTTCTCAAAAACAACCCCCATTGTCCCCAGAGGCTTTTGAGTAGAGGAACGAGCCTGGCTAAGATGCTTTTGCCCCAAAATCACTTAGATTAAATACTCTGCACAATGCAGAGGGCGTGCGTTTGCCCTACAAATCCTAATATCAAGTTTTGGATAATATACTCATCATCTTTACTTTTTTTTCTGTGTATCTATACAGATTATTTAGTTTTAATCTGGTTTGGGTATGAATAATGGCTTGTTTTGTTAAGTGCTTAATCTCGTTTTGTCAATGGAATGTTTGATAAATTATTGTTTTTTTTAGATATTTGTGAGAATCATGCCTTAGATAACAGGCACTGTTAAAAAGTGATAACACGCTGGCGCATTTCTATATGATGATAGAATACATAGCTCGATGTATTTACTTTAATTTTCAGTGATTTATGATGAATTTTTTGATAAGCAGGCAGACAGAAAAACGAGACTGCCTGTTATTAAGAATGTTATGTTCTAGGAGTAATAATGAAGTCAGACGAACTGAGTCTAATTGAAAGCAAAACAGGGGTCGTGCTTCCTAATAGTTATAAGCAGGCACTTTTAAACTACCCCGAAACTTTGATTGGCACTGAAGCAGAGGATTTCCATTTTCTTACTAACGCTAATGAAATAATCTCAGAAAACTTAGAGGTAAGAGAAAATGGCTATTTTGGAGAAAAGTGGCCAGATCGATACTTTATAATCGGTAACAATGGTTGTGGTGATTATTACGTGATCAATCACACTAATACGGAATTTTCGGTAGGCCTTGCAGACCACGAACAAATGGAATGCAATCTATTTGCTAACAATTTGAGTGAGTTTGTCGAGAAGCTCTTGAACGAGTTTGAAGCCGAATAGAACGAACATACAAGCGTTTAAGACAGATTCCCAACGCATGGCATTTTTCATTCTATCGTTGGGTTTTGTGTTTAAGGTGGTATGGTTAGGTTTTGTGGTGGCGTTGCTCACTACTTAACGCGGCTACATGGATTCCCCCGGTTGTCAAACATCCGCTAAACTTATGTTGATGGGTTTTGGACTGCCGCTCTACATTCGGCCTACTTATCGACGATTCGCATACGTCGTGGCCCTGATGACTTTGCGCGACTGCGGTGCCTTATTCGTTAGATGACATCGAGTATGTCCGCCGTATTAACAGGCTCTCCGCAAGTGGTCTTAACCTATCTCCATCATTAGCGTCTGCAATGACCCGGTGGGTTTAACTCTTTATGCTGCTTAAGTTTCTACTTAAGCAGCATAAAGAGTTAAACCCACCGGGTCATTGCAGACGCTAATGATGGAGATAGGTCAAGACCACTTGCGGAGAGCCTGTTAATGCGGCGGATACACGAGAGGTCATCTAACGAATGAGGCACCGCAGTCGCGCAAAGTCATCAGGGCCACAACG